>CAYNOM010000080.1:0-15395 GCA_964398415.1 uncultured Polyangiales bacterium
CGCCGTGGAGGGCCACTTTCCGTCCACCCAGCTCGGGCTCGACGTGTACCTGGCCGTGCCGCTCGAGCGCCTCGGTACGGACAACTACGCCGCTTCCGAGCGCGAACGCGGTCGGGCCCGTTACGTCGTCGAGAGTCGCAGCCTCGCGGACGCCACGGCTCCCGGCAACGAGACCACCGTGGAGTTCGCCCGTCGCAACGTGTCCATCCTGTTCGGCGACGAGCCACGGGACGACTACGAGTGTCTTCAGCTCGCCACGATCGTGCGAGATGCTGCCGGGCGTCTGGCCTTCTCGGAGCCGTTCGTGCCGCCCCTCTTGCGCATCGGGGCCTCACCTTTCGTCATGGCAGGCCTGCGCCGCATTCTCGCGATGGTCGCAAGTCGCAGGCGTGCGGTGGCGGACGAGCGCCGCCACCGAGATGCGTCGAGCGTGGAGTTCGCCGCCGACGACGTCACGCGCTACCTGGCCCTCAACGCGCTCAGCACGGCCATTCCGGTGCTCAAGCATGCCAGCGAGACAGGGCACATGGCCCCGGTGGATGCCTACCTCGAGCTCGTGCGCTTGGCCGGGCAGCTGATGGCATTTTCGACCGACGCCGATCCGAGCGAGCTTCCCGCCTATCTGCACGACGATGCGAACAGCACCTTCGAGCCCCTGTTCGGAAAGCTCACCTCCCTCTTGCGCGTGGCGGTGGCAACGCGCGTGGTCACGATCGCGCTCGAAGGGCGCAGCGACGGGATGCACCTCGCGAAGATCGCGGACGAACGCGCTCTGCGCGCAGGGGCGCGCTACCTGTTGTCCGTCAGCGCTCCGGTCCACGACGCCCAGGCCTATGACCTGCTTCCGCGCGTCGCGAAGGTCGGGTCGTGGGGTGACATCCCGCGCTTTCTGAGCGCGTCGACGCCTGGAGTACCGCTCACGGCGGCTCCGCGCCCACCTCGCGAGATCCCCGTGCGCGCGGGGCGTTGCTACTTCACCCTAGCGAGCGATCACGCCTACTTCAGGGGCATGATACAAGAGCGAACGATCGCGGTGCACCTGCCGCCGCCGTTCGACCCGAAAACCACAGCGGTGGAGCTGCTAGCCATCCCACCCGAATGAAGATACGTCGGAGGCTAGACGTTGGACCGCGTCAACTGGGTGACCCACGACTGCTTCAACGCCATCGGACAAGTTGCGCGACTTGGCCCGGGTGTGCACGTGCCCCCGCAGTCGGTGCACATGAGGCTCAAGAGCTATGTCGACGGCGTCCTGCGCAAGGCCCGTGAGGCGGGCTATGGCGAGCAGGATGGACGCTCGATGGCGTACGCGCTCGCGGCGCTCGCCGACGAGGTGGCCATGCAGCACCCGGGTCCCCTTCGCGACCACTGGTCGGCACAGCCGCTGCAGCTCGTGTACTTCGGAGAAAATGTCGCCGGCGAGGGCTTCTTTCATGAGCTCGAGCGCGTGCGAGCCAGCGCCGATCGCGTCGACGTGCTGCGCGTCTTCTACCTCTGCTTGTTGTTCGGATTCCAAGGGCGCTATCGCGTGCGCGGCGCCGAGGTCGCGCTCGCCGATCTCATCGAGGGCGTCCAGCGCCAGCTGCAGCAGCAGCTCAGCATGCCCGAAGCGCTCTCCCCGCATGGGCTGCGTCCGGAAGAGAGCCTGGTCGAGCGCTCCCGAAGCATCCCCGTGGTCTGGATCGGCGCAGCGCTGCTCGCCCTCTCCCTCGTGCTCTATCTCGGTCTGAAGGTTGCGCTACACCAACAGGTCGCGCAGCTCCTCGACTGGGTGGCGACCTACTCGAAGAGCTGACACCCATGCTGCTTTACGTCGTCGCGGCTACCTTTCTGATCGCGCTCTGGGGCATCACCCTGTGGTCCGGCATCCCGATCTGGATCGCAGTGAGCATCAGCGCCGTCGTCCTCATCCTGATCGCGCTTCGCGTCGCCCTCGTGCAGCTGCGAGCGCGCAAGGCCGTGCGCGAGATCGAGGGCTCACTCGCGCGCCAAGCCGAGCACTTCGAGAAGCGAGCGCGGCCCGATCAGCAGGGCGAGCTACGTTCGCTGCAGGCCGAGTTCCAGAAGTCGCTCGACGCGCTGAAGAGCTCGCGCCTCGGCAAGGGGCGCGGCGGCGCCCTGTACGCCCTCCCCTGGTACGCGATCATCGGGCCTCCAGGCGCGGGCAAGAGCACAGCGATCCGCGAATCGGGCCTGAAGTTTCCGCTGCAGGGCAAGCAGGCGAGCGTCCGCGGCATCGGCGGTACACGCAATTGCGACTGGTGGCTGAGCAACGAAGCGGTGCTCCTCGACACCGCAGGGCGCTACGCCACCGAGGACGACGACCACGAGGAGTGGCTCGGATTTCTCGACATGCTGCGCCGTGCGCGGCCCAAGCTGCCGCTCAACGGCATCATCGTCGCAGTGAGCATCGCCGATCTCGCCATCGCGAGCGAGGGGGAGCTCGATACGCTCGCCCAGAAGATCCGCGAGCGCATCGACGAAGTGATGGCGCGTCTCGGTCTGCTGCTGCCGGTGTACGTCCTGCTGACGAAGTGCGACCTCGTGCCAGGGTTTGTCGAGTCGTTCGAAGATCTGCGCAAAAACGAGCGCGGTCAGGTGCTCGGGTTCACCCTGCCCGTCTCGGACGGACGTGAGATCTCAGAGCGTGTCACCGAGCAGTGGACGCGACTCGTGCAAGTGATCGAACGCCGCGCGATCACGCGCGTGAGCCAGGCGCGTGGCACCGAAAGCCGCCTGCTCGTTCACGGCTTCCCACAGCAGCTCGAGGCGCTGCAGAGCCAGGTCGT
Organism: uncultured Polyangiales bacterium; assembly: GCA_964398415.1. GTDB lineage: Bacteria > Myxococcota_A > Polyangia > Polyangiales > DASUME01 > DASUME01. The sequence continues at coordinate 2,790 of CAYNOM010000080.1, forward strand.
GTCGCTCTTGTCGTCGATCTTCGTCGACAACGTCTACCAGGACACCGCCATGCTCCGCGGCGTCTACCTGACGAGCGGCACGCAGGAAGGAAGCCCCATCAACCGTCTGATGGATGCGATGGCTTCGGCCTTCGGACTCTCTGGGGCACCGGGGAGCACAGGCCCGCGCGCCGACACCAAGAGCTACTTTCTGGGCGAGTTGTTCTCGCATGTGCTCTTTCCCGATCAGGAGCTCGCCATTCGCAGCACGCGGGCCGAACGCCGCCTGCAGCTCTTGCGCGTGCTCCTGGCGGCAGCGCTCGCCCTCGCCGCGCTCGCTCTTGCGTCGCTCCCAGTCGGGGCGTTTCTCGAGAATCGGGCACTGCTCATCACGACCCAGCAGGAGCTCGCTGCCGTGGCGGGGTACTACGAGGCGAAGCGGGCCAAGGCCGTCCCTCTCGAGGTGCTCGAGCCCCTGCGCCAACGACTGCTCGCGCTGCGCACCGCAGATCGGGAGGGCGCTCCCCTTCTGTCCGACCTCGGCTTGTACGAGGGCGACGCGCTCATCGAGCCCGTGCACTCGTTCTACACGTCGACCCTGCGCTCGGCGCTCGTCCAGCCCATCGTCACGAGCATCGCCGCCTCGATGCTCGCGGTGGTGCAGGCCAACGAAGGGCTCGGACAGGTTCCGACCAGCGCCGATCACGCGCAGCTCTATGTGCAGACGAGGGCCTACTTGCTCCTCACCTCCCCGCGCGAGGCTTCCCAGCCCAAGCTCGATGCGAGCGCCACAGCATGGCTCTTGCCTCGTCTCGTCGACGCATGGAGCGAAACCGGCGGCGACCCCGGCACTGCCAAGCCCTCCCCGGCGCAACGTGAGGCCATGGGCGCCCACATCGCCACGTACCTCGAGCTTCTGACCCAGGATGAAAAGCTTGGATTCGCAAGGGACCGCGAGCTCGTGCAGAGGGCGCGTGAGCTCCTTTCGCGTGTGCCCCAGAACAAGCTGGCCATCGATCGCATCGTGGCAGAGCTCGATGCACTCGGCCTCGACCTCTCCTTCACCCAGATGGTGGGTGCGACGGGTCTGCCCGTGAGCGCCACGGGGCGAGTGCGTGGCGCGTTCACCCGTCGAGCGTGGGACGAGTACGTGCGCGAGCTCTTGTCGAAGCTGCCCGCCGAGTTGGTCGGCGATGCCTGGGTGCTCGAAGCCACGGGCCAAACCGACGACGACAGCACGCAGGAGGCGCGGCTTTGCGCCCTGAGATCCGAGTATTTCGGCCGCTACGTCGATGAGTGGAAGGCCTTCATCGGCACCGTGAGAGTCGAAGAGCCGCTCGACAACGGACGCGCAGTCGTGGTGCTGCAGGATCTCACCCGCGGTCAGCCTCCCCCCCTCGAGCGCCTGATGCGCAGCGTGGCGTACAACGCCCAGCTCGCCGAGCCGAAGAAGGAAAAGGGGGCCGTGGAAAAAGCCGCCGAGGCCAGCGGCATCCTCGACCGCATTCGTGAGAAGGTGGCTGACACGCCCGCAGCGAACCTGCTCGCGAAGCGCGACCCCTGCGCCGGCGGAGAGTACCTCACGGATGCCCAGGTGCGCGAGGCGCTTGCGGGCTTCTTCTCCTTCGGCGCCAGCCTCGACGAGCCCGTCGCGGGCGCTCCCCCGCAGCTCACTTCGGTGCAGATCTACCAAGAGCAGTTGAGCTTCGTGCGGGACGCGCTCCAAGCCTACCTCGACTCGCCCACCGCCGCCGAGCCCCTGCTCGCACGTCTCGCCGCGGCGCGCACGCGCGTGCGCAGCCTGATCGAAACCCAGGAAGTCGGTTGGCGGCCGCGTTTCGACGCGCTCCTGTGGCCGCCCATCAACGGCGCCTCGGGGAGCTCGACATCGGCCCTCGCCGGCGAGAAGGGATCGCAGTGGTGTACGTCGGTGGTCGTGCCCTTCGATCGCACCCTGCGCGGACGCTATCCGTTCGCACGCCAGGGGCAGGACGCCGCCTTGGCAGACGTCGCAGAGTTCTATCGACCCACCAGCGGCATCCTTTGGTCCTTCTACGAGTCGTCACTCAAGCGTGATGTCAATCAGGTCGGCGACAAGTTCCAGCTACAACAGGGCACCGGTATCGCCGAAAACTTCTCGGGCGAGCTCGTGCGCTTTCTGAATCGCTCGGCCACGCTCACCAACGTCTTGTTTGGGCCTCGGGGCGAGAAGCCACGCGTCGACTTCGAAGTACGCGTCAGGCCTTCCCCCGGCATTGCGTCGACGATCATCACGATCGATGGGCAGCTCGTCGACTTCCACAATGGTCCAGAGAAGTGGATCCGCATCACGTGGCCGGGGCCCGAAGGCAAACCCGGTGCAAGCATGCGGGTGCGAGGCGCGAGCATCGACGAGACACTCAAGCAAGACGGCGAGTGGGGGCTGTTTCGCCTGCTCGAGAAGGGCACGATCTCCGCGAACCCCGGCGAGCGCTTCTTCACCGTGCGCTTCCGCCTTCACACCCAGAACGACGTGACCGTCGACATCCGCCCCGCCCGTGCCGACAACCCGTTCGTGGGCACGAAGGCGTACCTCGAAGCCTTCCGAGCCGATGGCGTGCAGACCCCCCGCGCGATTGCGGTGGGCTCTGCGAGCTGCCCCCAGTGAGAGCCATGCTGAGCGAAGAATTGATGGCTTTCGGAAAGCTGCCTGAACGCGGGGATTTCATCCGCGTGGGTCTCGCATCAGCCGAGAGCAGCGCCTTCGAGACTTGGCTCGGCCACTGTGTCGAGCGGTCACGCGGCGCGATACCCCACGAGCCGGTTCGTTTTCTGCTGCGCTTCGACGGCCTCCCAAGCCTCGTCGGGACATGGGTGAAGAGCCGCGATCGGGTGGGACGCGCCTTTCCGCTCGCCGTGTTCCGAAGCCTCGACAACGCGCTCGACGGCGTGCCCATGACCACCCTCCCGGCATTCTTCGCGAGCTACCTCGCGGAGCTCGAAGCGAGCTTGCACGTCACCGAAGGTGTGGATGTCGCGTCGTTGCTGTCTGGAGCGGGCCACGTTCCCACGCCACATCCGAGCGAGCTCCCCATGCTGTCAGGCGCGCTGAGCCAGGCCCTCGACGAGCTCTCGGTGCCTGCCTTCTGCAGCCGGGTGTATGGACAGTCGGCGCCAGACCAACTGGCCTACGCGTTGTTCACCCTCGACGGTGCGTTGGGCATGGCGCGGGGCCGCAGCGCCCCTCCGCCCACGTTGGATTGCCCAGGCCACGACGAGCTCGACCGCTTCTTCTGGTTGTCGCTGCTGCACGCGATGTCCGCAGACGACACTCCGCCGCTATCGCTGATCTGGAGCGGTGGGCGCACGCTGATCATGTTCGGACGGCCTTCGGAAGATGCGCTCACGTTCTTGGTGCAACCCGAGCACAACGGCGCCCAGCGCTGGCCGCTCCACACGACCCGATCGGAGGTCGCCACCTCATCACTCGCTCAGATCGGCCCCAGCCTGGAGGCAGCGCTCCGCCGGGGCGCATCGCTCCGCGAGGTGCTGATGGCGTGTCCGCCGCGGAGGTCGATGCCATGAGCTCCCTCGACGCGCTGTGCGAGAGCCTGCTCGCCCCGATTTCTGGCGCTGCGCCAGCAGGCGCCGATTGCCGCCACGAGCCCGAGCATGAAGCGGTGCGCGAGGAGATCGCGCGCATGACATCCCTCGATCTCAAGCAGCCAGACTGGACGCGCCTCACGCAGCAAGCGCAGCAGCTGCTGCGCACGAAGTCGAAGGACATCGTCATCGCGAGTTACCTGGGCGGCGCGTGGATCGCGCAGGACGGGCTCACTGGGGTGTGCCGAGCACTCGCGCTGCTCGCCGGCATCCTCGAACGCTTCCCCACAGACGCCCAACCCGTTCGACCACGCGCGCGGGCCAATGCGGTGGAATGGCTCGTCGAGCGCATCGAGAGCTTCTTCCGAACCTACGCCGACTCGCCCGAGCCCGAAGCAGTGGCGTTGCTGGGCAGCATGGTCGAGAGGACCGATGGCGCGCTTTCCCACGCCTTGGGCGAAGGCGCGCCCAGCCTCGCCAGCGTGCGACGCGCCTTCCAGCGGCTGCAGATCGACATGAAGCAGCCTGACCCGACGACGGTCGCGGCCCCCCAAGACGCCCACATCACGGCGGCTCCCGCTCCCTCCGTCAGCACCGCCTCACCCCCACCAGAGCCGCCGAAGGACGTGCTGCCCGCCACGGCGTCCCCAATCACCCAAGCTCCGTCCTCCCTCGACCCACGCCTCGCAGCCTGGCTCGCCCCGATCTCCCCGTCTGCGCCTGCCGGAGCGGATGCCACCTACTCGGACGACTTCGTGCTGCTCCAGGGCGAGGTCTCGAAGCTCGACGCCTTGACGGGGAAGCCGCCCGACTGGGCCAAGGTCCACGACCTCGCAAACCGCGTGCTCGAGAGCCAGTCGAAAGACCTGCTCGTCGCCGCCTATCTCGCGGGTGCGCTCCTCGAGCGTGAGGGCCTTCCCGGTTTGACGCTTGGCCTCTGGACGCTCGCGGGTCTCCTCGAGCACCACTGGGAGACCCTGTTTCCGCCCTTGAAGCGCCTGCGCCGGCGCGTCAATGCCGTGGGCTGGCTCGCCGACCGCGCCACGCTGTCGCTCGCGAGCGTGCCCGCGCAAGCGCCCGAGAGCATCGAAGCCGCGCGCCTGGCCTACGAGGGGTTGGTCGCGCAGCTCGCTCGCTTCGGTGAGGACGCGCCCAACGTCCGCCCGCTGCGTGATGCGATCGCGCGGCTCACGCCGGTCGCGACCCCGGCGCCACAGCCCGCGTCCCCGCGCGCGCCGACGCACTCGACCGAAAGCGTAGCTCCCCCCGAGTCCGCGCAGCCGGTGCAGGTCTCCCTGTCCGCCTCCCCACCCGAAGCCCCGTCACCGACCGTGACGATCGCGGCCCCCGCAGCGCCCCAGGCCGCCGACGATGTTTCCTCCTACCTGCGCGATGTGCAGCAAGGGCTCGCCAAAGCCGCCGCGGCGCTGCGCGACGCCAATGACGCCGATCCCACCAGTTATCGGCTCGCACGCTGGGCTGCGTGGTTGTTCGTGGATGGCACTCCGCGGGCCGATGCGCAGGGACGAACCAAGATTCCGCCGCCCCATCCGCGCCTCACCGACCCGCTGGCCACGCTGCTCAAGGATCAACGCTGGCCCGCACTGCTCAGCAAGGCGGAGGCCATGCTGGCTCAGGCGCCATTCTGGTTCGAGGCCAATCTCTACAGCCATCGCGCCCTCGCCGAGCTCGGGGGTGCCCATGCCGACGCAGCGCTCGTGGTCGAACGGGAGACGCGGGCCCTGCTGGGTCGGGTGCCTGAGCTGAGGCAGCTTCGCTTCGCAGACGGCACACCCATGCTCGGCCCCGAGGCGGCCGCGCGCTTTGCGGCGGTCGAGGCCCGCGGCAGCACGCTGTCCGGTGCTGCGGCACACAGCCTCTCCGCCGAGGTGCGAGCCCAAGTCGTGCGAGGAGGGCAGCCAGCCTTGGAGGCAGCTCAGGCGGAGATCGCGGCCGCGACCAGTGGGCGAGCTCGCTTTCTGCTGCGGCTCGACCTCGCGAGGGCCTGCCGCGAGGGCGCGCAATCGAAACTTGCGCTCGCCCTGCTCCGCGCCCTCGACCGAGAGCTCGTGCGGCATGGCCTCCAGGTGTGGGAGCCGGCCCTCGCCGTCGAGGTGCTGAGAGAGCTCCTCGACGCACTACGCATTCAAGCGGGTACGGTTGGGGTGGTCACCACGGAACTAGACGAGGTCTGTGCTAGATTGGCTGACCTAGCCCCCGCGGCAGTAGGATGAACAGGTCACGCACACCGGTAGGTGGGAGCAGGAAAGGGTCGCCATGTCGAAAGAGGGATCGGTTGCGCCGAAGGAGCGCGTGAACATCACCTACAAGCCCGCCACGGGCGACGCGCAGAGCGAGGTCGAGCTTCCCTTCAAGATCCTCATGGTGGGGGATTACACCGGGCGTACCGACGAAAGGGCCGTCGAGGAGCGCACGCCCATCAACGTCGACAAGGACAACTTCGCGCAGGTGATGGCGGAGCAGAAGCTCGAAGCGACAGCCGTGGTACCGAACCGCCTGAGCGAAGAAGGTGGCGAGCTCAGCGTGAAGCTGAACATCCGCGGGCTCGGTGACTTCACCCCCGACGGCATCGCGGCCCAGGTCCCCGAGCTGCAAAAGCTCCTCGAGCTACGCAACGCGCTCATCGCGCTCAAGGGCCCGCTGGGCAACGTCCCGGCGTTTCGCAAGAAGATCCAGGCTCTGCTCGAGAACGAAGATGGGCGCAAGGCCCTCATGAAAGAGCTTGGCCTAGGCGAAGGTGAGTGACGGGCGCCCGGCGCACCTCATGCGGAGAGTGATGCATGTCTGAAGAGAAAGAAAAATCGCTCGAAATCGAAGCGCAGGAGGGTTCGCTGCTCGACCAGATCCTCGCGGAAACCAAGCTCGCAAAGAGCGACGAGACCTACGGGATCGCGCGGGCGGGTGTGCAGGCCTTCATCTCCGAGATGCTGACCGCCGACAAGGCGGGCCAGCGAGTCGACAAGGCAGCGGTCGATGCGATGATCGCCGAGCTCGACAAGCGCATTTCCTCGCAGGTGAACGAGGTTCTTCACGCACCGGCAGTGCAGAAGCTCGAGTCGGCGTGGCGGGGGCTGAAGTTTCTGATCGAGCGCGTCGACTTCCGAGAAAACATCAAAGTCGAGATGGTCAACGCCTCGAAAGAGGACCTCATCACCGACTTCGAGGATTCACCCGAGATCGTCAAGAGCGGTCTGTATCGCACGGTGTACTCGTCGGAGTTCGGTACGTTCGGAGGCCATCCATACGGTCTGATGGTGGCCAACTTCGACATCGGCCCCGGCCCGCAAGACATCCAGCTGTTGCGAAACTGCGCTTCGATCGCCGCCATGGCGCATGCGCCTTTCATCACCAACGCGGCGCCGCAGTTCTTCGGCTCCGACAGCTTCGTCGACCTGCCGAAGCTCAAGGATCTCAAATCGCTGTTCGAAGGTCCCCAGTACGCACGCTGGAATGGCTTTCGCGACAGCGAAGACGCACGCAACGTGGCGCTCTGCATGCCGCGCTTTCTTCTACGCCTTCCCTACGGGCAGGAGACGGTCCCCTCGAAGACGTTCAATTTCGAAGAAGAGGTGGTCGACCATCACGATCGCTACCTCTGGGGCCATGCATCCATCGCCTTCGCATCACGCGTCGCGGATTCGTTTGCGAAATATCGTTGGTGTCCCAACATCATCGGCCCCCAAGCAGGAGGCACGGTAGACGCCCTGCCCTTGCACAACTACCAGGCGATGGGGGAGATTCAGACCAAGATCCCCACCGAGATTCAGCTGACCGAGCGGCGCGAGTTCGAGCTCGCCGAAGAGGGGTTCATCGGTCTCGTGTTCCGCAAGGGCGCCGACAACGCGTGCTTCTTCTCGGCTAGCTCGCCCCAGCGGCCGAAACTATTCGGCAACACGGCCGAGGGCAAAGAAGCCGAGACCAACTACCGACTCGGCACCCAGCTGCCTTACATGTTCGTGGTCAACCGGCTCGCACACTACATCAAGGTCTTGCAGCGCGAGCAAATCGGCTCGGCCAAGGAACGACTCGACCTCGAATCCGACCTCAACAAGTGGCTCGGTCAGTACATCGTCGACATGGACAGCCCAGCCCCTGCCGTGCGTGCCCGAAAGCCGCTGCGCCAGGCCAAGGTGTCGGTCGAAGACGTCGAGGGGCAGCCAGGTTGGTACCGCTGCTCGATCAAGGTCCGGCCGCACTTCAAGTACATGGGCGCGAGCTTCACGCTCTCGCTCGTCGGGCGCCTCGACAAATAACACTCGAGACTGCGGAGCGATTGGCAGTGAAGGCCTTCGAACGGGCGCGATACTCCCTGGTGTCACCGCTGCGTGTCGGAGGCCTAGCGCAGTCGTTCCTGTTCGATCGCGAGCGAGATGGCGTCGCAGAGCGCGTGCTGCTGAAGCAGCTGCTGCCCACGTTCGCGTCTCGCAGCGAGGTGGCCTCCGCCTGGCTCACACGCGCTGAGCACGCCTCTTCGCTCACCCATCCGCACGTCATTCGGGTGCTCGATTGGGGTCTGGATGGACAGGACGCCGTCGTGGTCGTCGAGCACGTCGAATCGGTGTCGCTCGACAGCATCCTGCGCACCCTCAAGGCGGACGGCTCCACCCTTGCACTCGGGACCGCGCTCGAGATCGGGCGCGCCGTGCTTTCGGCGCTTGGTTGTATCCACGACACCGCCCCGGGCCTGCTTCATCTAGATGTCGCGCCGCAGAGCGTTCTCGTCGCTGCGGATGGCCGCATCATGCTGACCGAACCCGGCCTTTGGGGCGCGCTGCCCGCCGTGGAGGCGGCGCGAGTGCGCTTCGACCGCGGGCGGGCGCCGTATCAATCACCCGAGCAGACCACGGGCTCGGCGGGTGATGCGCGCAGCGACCTCTTCGCTGCCGGCGTCGTGCTCTACGAGCTGCTCTGCGGTCGACGACCCTTCGAAGGAGCGACACAGCTCGTCATTGCCATGGCCATCTCGGAGGGGCGGGTCACACCGCTGCGCAGCGTGGCGCCACAGCTTCCCGAGGCGCTCTACGACATCGTCGATCACTTGCTGGCGCACCGTCCTGACGAGCGCTTCCAGTCTGCGAGCGCAGCAGCGGCTGCACTCTCCACCATCGCGGCACCGCACGATCCAAACGCCCTGCTACAGTTGTGGGCACGCACCCAGACGGCGGCGCGGGCGCTCTCCGCAGCCCCTCGTGATGGCAACACCGAGCTGGCCCGTCCGCAGTTCATCCCTGTGTCGGTGCCGCGGTCTCAGTCCGCCTCCCCCACTGCACACCGGACCCAGCTCATGGCCGCCGTAGCCATGAGGCCGCCGCCAGCCTCGACGCCACCGGCCTCGACGCCGCCGGCCTCGACGCCACCGCCCCAGCGCGACGGCCGAACGATGATCATGGGCTCTTTGGGGCTCTCGCCTCCACCCTCGTCCTCGCCGCCCGCGCCTCTCGTCCCGGCCCCGGCGACGGCGACGCCAATGCCACCCGCACCCATCACCGACGCTGCTCCGAAGAGCCCGCTACCGCCGCCGCTCCTGCACGAACCCGAAAGCATGGGAGACCGGCTCTCCCCGGTGCCCCCGCCCCTCGTGTCACCGCCGCCGATGGCGCCGAGCGTTGCGGCGCCGCGGCTCGGATCCGCTCCGGCCCCGGGCGCCCCGCCTGCGGTGCCTGGCTTCGACGCGGCGAGCTGGGCGGCATCCATGTCTGCGTCCGACGGCCGCACCGTGAACCTCAAGCGTGCGGCGACGCAGCCGACCATGCCTGCCCTCGTCGGGCGACCGAATGCAGAAGCCGAACCGCCCCCGCCGTTGCAGACGCCCCCACCAGCGCAACCGTCCTTCGGACTTCCCACACCTATCCCACCATCGAGCCCCGCGATGGCTCCGCCCACCCCTGCTGAAAACTTGGTGTACCAACCACTTCCATTTGCGCCGAGTCCCCAGAGTTTTTCTTCTTCCCCAGCACCGGTGAATGCTCCCGTCCCGAGCTTTGCACCGCCTTCCACGCTGGCGTCGCCCGCCGCCACCCAGGGCAAATGGCAGGAACCGAGCCACACGCTGTTCAACGTGAAGCCCATATCCAAGCAGCCGACGCAGCGTCGTGGCGCGAAGACTCCGCTTGCCGCGGTGATTGGTCTCGCGGTCGCGTTCGGCTTCGCGCTCGTGCTAGGCGGCTACTTGTTCTACCGCCTCGCGCAGTGAGCGCGCAGCGTCAGAACTCGTCCGCAGACAGCGCCCCGGTTCTCCCCTTGCCCGAACGGGACGTCGCCGACCCCGCTGCGGGCGCCGTGCCCGCTGCCGCGCCCGACGACTTGGACTCGTCACCGCGACCCGACCGTCGTTCGCCGCGCGTTCGCCTCGAGCCCTCGCGCGACGCGCGCTCGGCTTCTGCGTGGTCGGGCGCTTGAAGCACCACCGGCGTGGCACCCGCATCGGTCGGCGCGCTCGCTTCGGCCCCGACGGGAGGCGCAGCCGAAGGCGGTGCTGGCTCTGGAGTCGGCGCGATGTCCGCCGGCGCTGGCCCAGGCGCAGCCACTCTGGGAACCGGAGGAGGCGCAGGTGCGTCACTGATTTGAGTCGACGAAAGCGACCAGGTCAGCCCGCCGACGAGCAGGGCCACCGCCGCAGCGGCAGCCACACCCCACACCACGCGTCGCCGCTCCGGTGCTGCGCGCTCACGCGTACCCGTCGCTCCAGAAAAGGCGAGGCGCTGGGACGTCGTCTGAGCGGTCGGCAAAGCCAAGGTGGCGCCGTCCCGCGGCGCGTTGCCCGTCGACGCGAGCGCACCGCTCCCCGCGCCTGTGCTCGGCGGCGTGAGCGAGGCGGGCTGCTTGCGCGGGCTGTGCTCGCGATGGAACTTGACGAGCTCGGCGAGCTCCCGCTGCAACGCGAACGGCGACTTCGAGAACGGCAGCCGAACGAGCGCAGCATGGGCCGACTCGGGCCGCTGATTGGCATCCGGTGCGAGCAAATCATCCACAAGCCCGACCAGCTCTGGCGGTGCATCCGGCACGAGCTCGGACAGCGGCTTGCGCTTGGCATCGAGGATGTTGTGCAAGAGGGCGAGGTCGGTATCGGCCTGAAACGGATGCTCGCCCGCGAGCAGCTCGTAGAGCACGACGCCGACGGCAAACAGATCGCTGCGCCCATCGAGGGCCTCGCCGCGCACTTGCTCGGGCGACATGTACGCGAGCTTGCCCTTCGTGTGCCCGGTCTGGGTCTTGTGCGTGCGACCCCGCGCCTTCGCGATGCCGAAGTCGGTGAGCTTCGTTTCTCCGCTCGTGCTCACCAAGATGTTCGACGGTGTCACGTCGCGATGCACGATGTGCAACGACTGACCGTCCGCAGCCAAGCTGTGCGCATAGTCGAGCGCAGACAGGAGCTGCGAGACCACGTGGGCGGCAACCTCGTGGGGGAAGCGCGTTCCGTTGCGGCGCAACGTGTTCTGAATGGCCTCCAGGTCGGCGCCATCGATGAGCTCGAGCGCCATGTAGTAGGTGCCATCCGCCTCGCCGAAATCGTAGACCTGCACGATGCCCGCGTTACGGAGCTGGGCGAGCAGCCGCGCCTCGTCGAGGAACAGCTCGACGAACGTGGGCTCGGCTGTATGGCCCGGCAAGATGCGCTTGAGACACACGCGCTGCTCAAAGCCGGCCGGCCCGCGGCGCACCGCGACAAAGGTCTCGGCCATGCCGCCGGCACCGATGGGGTAAAGAAGCTCGTAGGGGCCAACTCGGTTCACGGGGACCACCAGAGGATACGGGTCGCCTCCCTGAGATGCCACTCTGAGTATCGCACATGAAGCGCTCACTTGGTGTGAAAGCCCGGCGCGCACGTGCGATGGGTGGCGGGGCGCACGGTCTGTGTGCTGTTGACTACCAGCCGAGCCAGCTCTAACCCACGGGTGGCCGCCGCGAGCGCAAGGGGACGAACCATCTGGAAAGCGAGCAAGGCACACGGGCCGTGGCGTGCCACCTGGCGGTTTGCCTCAGCGGACACTCGCGTGATGCGATGCGCGCTCGCTCTGGCATGGGCCGTGCTGGTCGCCGCTGTCGCCCGTGAAGCCTATGCGGCGCCGCAGTGGAACCTCGATGGGGTGTTCTACTCCGCGCTGGTTGGGGCGCAGCTCGGCCCCCTCGACAAGCCGGCGCACCTTTACGCCGAGATAGAGGCTCACGCACCCCGAGGACGCCTTTCGCGCACTGGCTCAGGGCTCGAAGTACCGCCGGCGGGTTCGGAGCAATCCTGCCGAATTCGCGCTTCAGTTGCCCTTCTACACCAGCAAGGTTCTCTACCGCTGGGCTGGGGTCGCTGCGGCGCGGAGTGGCATCAGCATCGCGCTCGCTCCATACGCCGTGTCGGCCTTCTGTCTCCTTCTCCTCGCTCTTGTCCTGCCGTGGCACGCGATCAGAGGGGGCGCGGCCCCTCTCATCGCCTACGTCGGCGCAGCAGCCTGGTTGAGTGCACCCCAGGTGCGCGAAACGGCCGCGCTAGCGAGTCCCCATGATGGGGGCGCTCTTTTTCAGCGCGGGCGCTCTCTCCTTGACCACTTCTTCTCACGTATCCTTGGCGTTCCTTCTCGCTGCCACGCTCACCCGTCCGGACCTGTGCATTCTCGGCATCGTGCTCTTGCTGTGGCCAGGGCGCGAGCATGTGGGTTCGTTCGGAGCGCTCTGGCGAGCTATCGGGCTCGGCGGCGCGGCCGTGGCAACCACTTGGCTCAACCACGCTCATGGTTGGTCTGTGGTCATGCGCCACACGTTCATGGGCGTGATCAGCCTCGACACCGTCCAGGGTGAGTCCGGGATCGCCGAGTACTTCACATCGCTTGCGAAGGGGCTGTCTGGCCACATGACCATCCAGCCCGCGAGCTTCGTTCCGTTCGTTGCAGTCGCCCTCTTCGCGATCGCCCTCAGCGGGCGCACAGGTGCGTCGCTCGGTGTCTCGAGGGCTCGCAGCCTGTTGGCGGCCGTGTGGGTGGGAACGGCCTTACGGTTTCTCGCGTTCCCGCTGTTGGCCGATCGCATGTTCCT
>CAYNOM010000081.1:0-15390 GCA_964398415.1 uncultured Polyangiales bacterium
TGCAATCCCTCTGCGCGTTCCGCAAGCGAAGAGCCCGCACCCCAAAAGAATGCCGCAGAAAGCGCTGCCGACCTCCGGCCCGCGGCCCCCAAACCGCCGCCCGCACCACTCGTCGCGGCACGGCGCGAGATCATGGGCACCTGGTTCGAGCTCAAGGTGGTGGGCGACGAAGCCCCGGCCACGCGTGCGCTGCTCGAGCGGGGCCTCGATGAGGTAGCTCGCCTCGAGCAGGTGCTCTCCGAGTGGCAGCCCGAGACCGAGATCTCGCGCATCAATCGAGGCTCGGGCGGCGCGCCGGTGAAGGTGGGCGACGACACGCTCGCGGTGCTGCGCGCAGGGCTCGACGTCTCGCGCTGGAGCGGTGGCGCGTTCGATATGTCCTGGGCGGCCATGCGCGAGCTGTACAAGTTCGAGCCGGGCACGGAGCCCGTGCTGCCGCGCAAGGACGAGGTCGCACGCCTCAGAAAGCTCGTGGGCTACCGCGACATCCTCGTCGACGAGCGCGAGAAAACAGTACGCCTGGCCCGCAAGGGCATGGCGCTCGGCACAGGCGGCATCGCCAAGGGCTACGCCCTCGACCGCGTCGGCGCGATGCTCGAGGCCGCGGGACACAAAGACTACCTGCTGTTTGCCGGAGGGCAGGTGCTCGTGCACGGATCGCGCGGGGGACGTGCCTGGCGCATCGGCATCAAGCATCCTCGCGAAAACCAGCGCACGATAGGCTTCATCGAGCTCGACCAGGGCTCCGTCTCGACCTCCGGCGACTACGAGCACTACTTCATGGTGGGCGGCCGACGCTTTCACCACATCATCGATCTGTCCACGGGCTACCCCTCGGAGAGCAGCGTGTCGGTGACGCTCATCGCGCCCTCGGGCATCCACGCCGACGCCCTGTCTACCGCTTGCTTCGTGCTCGGACGCGAGCGTTGCGTGACGATGCTGGCCGAGGTGCCGGGCGGGGCCCACGCCGTGATCATCGACGCGGACATGCGCGTGCACGTCACCGAGGGTATCCGCGATCGGGTGCACCTCGACCAGGGCTTTCTCGACGCTGCGCGCCCCTGAAACCCCACGGGGCGCGGTGCTATGCTCGCGCGCATATGTCGCCCGTCCTGCCGCTCTTCCCTGGGCTCGCCTCGCCCGACTCGCGTCCTGCGCTTCGGTTCGACGACACCTCCTACGACTACGCCATGTTGTTTGCCGCCTGCGCCGCCCTTCGGCGCTCGTTGGCCCGGGCGGGTCTGTCGAATGGTGATCGGGTGGCCATCTGGGCCCACCCTCACGTCGACACGATGCTCGGGTTCGTCGGTGCGCTCAGCGCCGGAGTGATCACGATCCCGCTCAACCCAGGGCTCGGCGACAAAGAGCTCGCGCACATCATCGCCGACTCGAAGCCCGACGCCATCCTGTCCGCGCATCCCGAGCCCGACGAAAAGCGCACGCCCAATGTGCCCGTGCACGGCTTCGCCTTCGACGGCGGCTCGGTGATCACCCCACGCCACCTGTTCGACCGCGGCGAAGAGGAGCCGTTGCTCATCCTGTACACCTCGGGCACCACCGGCGCCCCCAAGGGGGCCGTGCTATCGGCGAAAAACATCGCCGCCACCCTCGACGGCTTGATCGACGCCTGGGCCCTGTCTTCGAAGGACACGATCGTGCACGGCCTGCCCTTGTTCCACGCCCATGGCCTGGTGTTCGGCCTGTTTGGTGCGATGCGCGCGCGCGCCTGTCTGCACTGGGTGCCGAAGTTCTCGCCGGAGGCCATCGCGCATGCGCTCGAGACGAGCGATAGCACCGTGCTCTACGCCGTGCCGACCATGTACCATCGCCTGATCGAGGCAGCGGAGCACTCGGAGCCCATCCGACGCGGCCTCTCCGCGGCGCGCCTACTCGTGTCTGGCTCGGCTGCGCTGCCTGCACGCGACCACGCGCGCATCGAAGCTCTGACGGGTCAAAGGGTATGTGAGCGCTACGGCCTCAGCGAGACGCTGATCAACACGGCGGTGCGTCACGACAGCGAGCGCCCGGCCGGTTACGTCGGAACGCCTCTCCCATCGGTCGAGGTACGCCTCGTCGACGATCAGCGGCAGACGATCACCGAGCACGACGACAAGACCATCGGCGAGGTCTGCGTGCGCGGGCCGAATGTGTTCCTCGGCTACCTCGACAACGAGCAGGCGACAGCGAAGGTGCTCGACGACGAGGGCTGGTTCTACACGGGAGATCTCGGCACCATCGCGCCCAATGGGTTTCTGCGCATCGTGGGTCGCAAGGCCACCGATCTGATCAAGACGGGCGGCTTCAAGGTGGGCGCAGGCGAGATCGAGGCTGCCTTGCTCGAGCATCCGCTCGTACGCGAAGCGGCGGTCGTGGGCGCGCCCGATGACGATCTCGGCGAGCGCATCGTGGCCTTCGTGGTGCCGCGTGACCCCACCGCAGCGCCGTCCGAACAGGCGCTCATCGAGCACGTCGCGCAGCTGCTCGCCAAGCACAAGCGGCCACGCAGCGTACGCTTTCTGCTCGAGTTGCCGCGCAACGCCATGGGTAAGGTCCAGAAGACCAAGCTGCGCGAGCTGTGCTGATTGAGCCTCGAGATCGCGCCTGAGGCCCAGTCATTCTTCAGCGGGCGCGAGGGGTTTCACGCCGCAGTACAGTTGATGTTCGCTCCCATCGCTCGCGTGCGGAAGGTAGATCAACCCGGTAAAGCCGTGGTTGGCGGAAAACGCCTTCAGCTCTGGAGCCGCGTTGTCGAACTGGCGCCGCAGCTTCATGAGCACTGCGCCGCTCTTGCGGGCACCGATCACGAAAGTCGTGCCGTCGTGCTCGTCGGAGGTGTACTGCGCGTAGAGATCGAGTCCGGCGAGTGAGACCTCACCTGTGTCGTTGGGACGCACGTCCAACGTCTTGCCCGCCACTGCGGGGTTCGCGCCGCTCGGTGACTGCGCGCTCTCGTGCTGTCGATGGAACAGCTGACAGTGCAAGAGGACGGAGCTGCTCTGGACCGGCAGGGTTGCGCCTGCACCGGAGCACGCGGTGCTTGCCCCAACGACGAACGCCAAGCTCAGCAGCATTCGACGCAGGGCAATCGCGCGCAGAAGAAAGAGCCGTTCGATGGGGATCGGAAGGTGGTCGCACACCCTGAGTGGTTAGCACGTCGCACGACACGGCTGGGGCTCGCTCGGGGTGAGCCGTGATGGCCGGTGACGAGAGCCTGGCGCACAGTCCGCTCCCCCTAGCAAGCGGTGAGGTCACGGTGAAGAAGCGAAGTTGGCGTGTGTTTCTGACGGCGTGTTTGTTCGCGGGCTGTGCCCCGATAGAGCACGACCACCCGGCCTCCATGGAGCTGGGCAATGAGGACGTGGAAGAACGCGCTCGCGACGAGGAGCAAGCGGACCAGGAGGTCGATGCCGATGGGTTCCTCGTGAGCCCGGCCCGCCCCTCGGACGCGACGTTCCAAGCGCTCGGTCTTTCGCAGCCCGAAGAGCACCCGATCGTGGCGATGTTCGAGCCGCCGCCCTCCGCGGACCTTTGGGCCACGAACCCTCAGCCCATCGAGGCCGACATTCCAGAGGAGATCCTGCAGGCGCTGGAGGCGATGCCGCAGGAAAAGAAGGTCATCGGCGCCGACAGTCGCACGAAGATCTCCAAGACGACCACGAGTCCGTTTTCTACGGTGGCGACGCTCATCGTGACGTTCCCGGGCTACAATCCAGGGCTGTGTACCGGTTCGCTGATCGCCAAGAACCGTATCCTCACGGCGGCTCACTGCATCTACGACCGCAGCACCGGCAAGTATGCGACGAGCGTTCGCGTGATCCCCGGACGGTATGCCAACGCAGCCGGCGCCGCCGTGGAGCCCTTCGGCTCAACCTACTCCACGTCGGGCGCGGTGCCCAATGAATACAAGACGACGCCCAAGGGTTGGGCACTGCCGCAGTACGACTACGGCGTGTTGCGCCTGGCGGCCGACATCGGCGCCAAGAACCCGCCGGGCGTGCGGGCGTACGGCATTTTGGCCAAGCCAACGGTGGGCCGATTTCTGCAGGTCGTGGGCTACCACGGCGACCTCTGTGTGGCTCCGCCGTGCGACGCCCGCTACGACGTCTACCCGATGTACACGAGCTCCGACCAAATCCGGGCCATCTACACAGGCTTCGTCAACCACTACGCGGACACCAACCCGGGTGCGAGTGGAAGCCCTGTGACCACTGACGGTGTGGACTTCAATCGCATCTTCGCCGTCCACGTCGCAGGCCCCAAGCACCCCTCCACCGGCGTCGAGTGGAACATCGCCACGCTGCTGACGACGACCTCCTACGCCAACATCCAGGTTTGGGCACGGTGAGCGCTCTACGCTAATCGAACATCGCCACGCAGGGCGCGATGATGCGGATGGGCACGAGAGGCCGCTTGTAGCCCCTGTCGCCCGCCCAGCGCAGCGCCTCGTCGCACAGCCCTGTGCCTTCGTCTCCGGCGAGGATGCGTCCGAGCAAGTAGGTGGCAGCCCAGCGCTCGAGCGCGAGCACGTCCCTGTCCTGCGAGGCGAGTAAGGCTCGAAGGGTGTCGACCGCCAGCTCAGCCTTGCCGTGGGCAAGCGCGAGCTGCGCCGAAAGCACCTGCCTGCGCACTCGCACCGCGGGATCGTCGAGCTTCGAGAGGGCCCGCAGCTGCTCGGCTGCGTGCGCGAGCAACCGCTCACGTTCGACGCCCTTGCTCGCGAAGGCCGCGTCCATCGCGCAATGAGCGCGGATCGGGAGCAACGAAGCCCGGGCAAACTTGCCGCGCGCAAGCAGCGAGCCGGCGATCTCGGGCCAGCGCGCCTCGAGGTAGGCGTGCGCCTCGACGCCCGTCCCGCGGCTGCGCCTGATGTTCACGTTGGCGATGATGTGCCCGAGGTGCTGGGGACAAAACGGCTGCGCGGGCCAGTCGGCCATGACGGCATCGACGTGGGCCTGGGCGTCGTCGAAGCGCCCCTCGTCGACCTCCCGTGAATAACCGCCGCCGAGCAAGAGCAGCGCGGTGTAAGCGAGCCTGTCTCCGCGCGCCTCAGCCTCCTTCAACCAGGAGCCCGCGCGCGCGCCGTGAAGCCCGCCCTCTCCCTGCAGGAGCAGCGTCGTCAGGAGGTTGGAGCGCACCACGCCGAGCGGCCAGCTCGCGCCCACACATTCTTCGCGATACAGGCGCTCTGCGCCCTCGAGCAGCTGGCGCGCGAGGGGCAGCTGCACCCGAAAGAACGCGACGAGACCGGCGCTCATGCTCGCCACGGCGCGCAGGTAGGGATCGGCCCTGCGATCTGCGAGCTCTTTGGCCCGCGCAATCCGGCGATCGACCTTCTTGGGAGAGCCTGCGGCTGCCTCGAGAAACGCGCCCTCGTAGCCGAGCGCGAGCGAGAGATGGCGTCCATCGCCCACCTTCAGGGCCAGGCGGCAGTGTCGATTCTGCAGCTCGATGCCCCGCATCATGTCGACCCAGCCCAGGGCGGGCGCGAGACCGAACAGGAGATCGAGCGCGGTGCGCTCCTGCACCGACACCTGCGCGTCGGCGACGGGCTCACGCTCGGGATCGGCAAACGCGAGGCACACGCGATGCCATGCGATGCGCGCGAGCGCAGATCGCGTGGTCTCGGCAAACGCGAGATCACTCTCCGCAAACAGCGCGCGCATGACACGAAGCCCTGGCTCGACCTGCCCTGCCTGGAGCAGCGATTGGGCCGCCAGAAGCTTGAGCTGGGCGATCTCCTCGGGCTCGGCATCTTCGAGCGCCTCGAGGTAGGCCTGGGCAGCGTCCGCGCTGCGCCCCGCGTTGGTGAAGGCATGCCCGCGTCGAATGCGAAAACCGCGCCGGCGCGCGGGATCGAGCTCGACCTCGAGGCTCAGCAGCTGGTCGTAGAGGGCCACCGCGCTCTCGAAGGCGTAGGTCGACTCGGCGGTGCTGGCGGCGCGCTCGAGCCAAGGCACGGCGCGGCGAGATTCGCCCGCAAACAGAAAATGCGTGCCGATGCGTGCGCTCGCTTCGGGGTTGTGGGCTTCCAAAGCGCGCGCGAGCTTCGCGTGGCACGCCACGCGCGTTTGTGGGTCGAGTCGCGTGGAGACCGCCTGGCGCACGCGGTCGTGGTAGCACTCGACGTCGTCACCGTCGTAGGCACGCACGAGATGGCCCGCGAACAGCTCGGAGAGCACCTGCACGAGCTCCTCGCCCAAAATGCCCACGGCGTCACGCAGCACGTTGCGTGACGTGGGTGCCGTCGCCACCGACAGGAGCTGCACCACCGTGCGCGCCGCGAGACTCGAGCGCCTCACCCGTCGCGCGATCACCTCGTCGAGCGACGCACCATGCTCCTCGCCCGCGGGCTCTTCCATGGCCGCGCGCAGAAGCTCGGCGAGGAACATGGGATGCCCCTCGCTCTCGCGCACGATGGCCTCGATCTGCGACGTGGTCAGCGCCTTGCCACCCGTGACGAGCACCCAGTCGGTGGCCGCTTCGAACGACACGGGCAAGACCCGCATGCGACGCGCGCGAGGCGCGGCGAGAAGCTCCTCGAGCTTGCCTCTGAGGGGCTCGGCCACCTTGTCGACAGGTCGCGAGGTGGCGAGAAACAACACGCGCAGCCCTTCGCACTCCGAGATCAAAAAGCTCAGCAGCGAAAGGCTGTCGGTGTCCGCCCACTGCAGGTCGTCGATGCACACGAGCACGAACGAATCCTGGGCGAGGCCTGTGAGCAGACTGCCGAGTCCTTCGAACACCAAGCGTCTCTGGGCGGTTTTGTCGGTGGGCGCGCGCCCCTCCGCACTCGCGATCGACCTCACCCGCTCGAGCACCGGAAACGCACGTGCGAGTAGGTGCGCCTGCTCCGGAAGGTGATGGCGATACTTGGATTCGCTGGCTTCTCCGAGATGGTAAGCGAGCGCATCGACGACACCATCGAACGCCTTGAAGGGTACGTTCTCGCGCTCGTAGCACTGGCCAGAGAGGAGGAGCAGGTTCTCCTCGTCGAGGAGCACGTCGTTCGCAAAGCGCGCCATCAGCGTGCTCTTGCCGAGGCCCGAGTCGCCCTCGAGCACCACGAGGTGGGGCCCTTGCTCGCGCGCCTCATCCAAGGCCTCGCGCAGCCGACGCAGCTCGTCGTCGCGGCCTGCGAGCAGGGTGGCCTTGCGTGGGTCGAGCGCACTGCTGAGCGATGGCGCGCTCACCGCGGTGCTACGCAGCAGCGAGAGCACCTCGCCCCCACTCGGGCGCATACTGGGCTCAATGGAGAGCAGCCTCATGCACAGCTCGTCGAGGTCCTCCGGGATGGTCAGGTCGAGCGCACGTGGACGCGGCGGCAGCGCGCGATGCTTCTGTAGCAGCACGTCCATCGCAGAGCCGTGGAACGGCAGCTGCCCTGTCATCGCCTCGAACAACAGCACGCCCGCGGCGTACCAGTCGGCCGCCGGACCAACCGGCTGAGGCTCGGCCTGCTCGGGCGCCATGTAATACGCCGTGCCGACCAGCGCGCCGTCGGAGCGGGACGTCCCGTGCAGCTCGGACACGAGCCCGAAGTCGAGCAGCACCACGCGGCCCTCCGGCGTGACGCGCACATTTTCCGGCTTGATGTCGCGGTGCACGAGGCCGACCCGGTGGATCGCAGACAGCCCGCGGCACAACGACGCCATCGCGTCGCGCAACTTGCCCTCGTGGAAGGCGCGCGGGCCCGTCATCTCGCGCACGTAGGAGCAGAAGTCGGTGCCGTGCACGAGCTCCATCGTGAAATACCAGGCGCCGTCATCCTCGAAGAGCTCGAACAACCTGACGACGTTCGGATGCCGGACGTCGGCGAGCGCACGAAACTCGCGCTTGAAGCTGAGCAGCGAGTCGGGGCCGAAGCGGTGCAGCTGCTTGAGCGCCACACGCATGTCGAGCTCGCGGTCGTGGGCCTCGTAGACGGCCCCGTAACCGCCCTCACCCAACCCGCGGATCAGCTCGAAACGACCGTTCGCGAATGCGGACGCCTGCGAGGTTTGCACGTACGGCCCTCGGCCCAGGATCGCGGCCAGGACCCGCGATGTCAACGCTGGCGCGTGCTGGACCGCCTGTGGGACTCCGGGCGCTCAGCGCCGATCTGCGCGCGCCACGTAGGGGCGATCGACCTCGCCCACAAAGACCTGCGAGGGGCGAAACATACGGTTCTGTTCGAGCTGCTCAAAAAGATGGGCGAGCCATCCCGCCACACGCGACACCGCATACATCGGCGTGAAGAGATCGGTGGGCAGCCCCAGCATGTCGTAGATGATCCCACTGAAGTAGTCGACGTTGGGGAAGATGCCTCGATCGCCCACCAGCGAAAGCATCTGATGCTCGAGCTCGAGCGCCGTGTCGTAGGTGGGTGAACGACCGAAGCGCTCATGGAGCTCGTCGATCAGCCGTTGCTCGATGCTCGCGCGAGGGTCTTTCACCTTGTACTCGCGATGGCCGAAGCCGCTGATCTTCTCGCGCCGGGCCAGCATGTCCTCGGCCCACTCGCGGATGCCCGAGGGCTCGGTGGCCGGGATCGAGCGCAGCATGCGCAAAACAGCCTCGTTGGCGCCGCCATGCAAAGGCCCAGAGAGCGCCGCCACGGCCGCACACACCACGGCGTAGGGATCGGCAAAGGTGGATCCGGTGACGCGCGCCGAGAAGGTGGACGGCGCCATCGAGTGCTCGGCGTGCAACACGAGCATCGTGTTGAGCACGTCGGACACGAGGGGCTCTGGCTCTTCACCGCTCAACATGTAGAGAAAGTTCGCCGCGTGTCCGAGATCGGGCCGAGGCGCGATAGGATCGTCGCCGCGCCGAATGCGATGAAATGCAGCGACGATGGTCGGCACCTTGGCGATCAGCCGGACGGCGCTCGCGCGCATGTACTCGGGATCGCCGATGTGATCGCCCGGATAGAACATGCCCATGGCAGCGATCGTCGCAGAGAGCGCATCCATCGGATGGCCGCTCTCCGGAAACAGCTTGAGCATGTCGACGATGCGAAACTTGAGCCGACGCTCGCGCGACAACTCGGCCTTGAACGACGCGAGCTGCAGATCGGTGGGCAACGTGCCGAACACGAGCAGGTGCGCGACCTCCTCGTAGGAGCAACGATCGGCGAGGATCTCCACCGGGTAGCCGCGATACTGCAGCCGCCCCTTCTCGCCATCGATGAAACACACGCTCGAGCGGGCCGCGGGCACTCCCGCGAGGCCAGGCACATAGGGCACGGTCTCCGCCATGGCGCTAACCGTACGCGCTAGATTCGGGGGGGCAAGTTGGACATACGCGAGCCCGCCGGATGCATGCTCGCCCGCCTGAGCTCGCGGTCGGCGTGGGGCACGGTGCTCGCCACGGCGCGCACGTGCTCGGGACTCGCGAAGCTCTCGCCGCACAAGAGCACGGCTCCCTCCTGGGCGAGCTCGAGCACGCGCTCTGCGTACTCGGTGGGCGGAAGCTCGCCATTGCCACAGGACAACACACCCCAGGGGCGGCCCAGGGTGGCGAGCTCGGCCGTCGCACGCACCTCACCCGTCGGATCGGAGGGCACCGCGATGAAGCCGCGCGCACCCGCCCCTGCCAGCACATCGCACACCACGTCGAGCGCCTCGCCGTCGCCCAGCGTACCGCTCTCCGCCACGCGCAGGGCCACGAGCACGGGCAGGTCGGTCTGGGCTGCTGCCGCCGTCGCTGCGACCGCCTCGCGCAAGGTGTTCGCCGCATCGACGAAGATCAGATCGCAGCCTGCAGCCATCAAGCGCTGCGCGTGGGCCACCTGCTCACCGCGCAGGCGATCGTCCATGCCGGTCATCGGAGGCAAGACGCCAGCGACCGCGATGAGACGCCCCGAAGACTCGACGGCTTCGACGGCGAGGTCGACCGCGAGCGAGGTCAGCTTGGCCGCGCGATAACCATAGCCGCCACGTGACAGGGCCTGCGGCGTGGTGTCGACCGTGTTGGTGCGCAGGATGTGCACGCCCGCCGCGCAGAACCCTTGATGGATGGTGCTCAGGACGTGGGTTTGTCCCTGCAGCACGCTCGCGCTGCGCATGGGCTCGTCGATGCATACGCCTGCGCGCTGCAGCGCGCCCGTCACGGCGCCATCGAGAAGGATCGGCATCCCCGAGTCGAGACGTGCGCAAATTCGCTCGGCCGCTTTCGACTGCACTCACAAAAGGATACGGAGTTCGCTCGAGCGCGTAAACCGCAAGTCGACGGTCCCGCGGTGCGCCGAGGTCCGTACACGGGCGAGTGTGTAGGGGCTAGGACGTCGCCGTACGAGAGCACCAACCACGGGCAAGCCCGCGCGCGACCTCTTCGCGAGGCGTGGGCAAGCTCAGGATGGCGCGAGCGCGCAGGATGAGAGCGAGGCGCGAGGGGCGCCCGAGGGGAGCTTCCCCCAAGAGGACACCGAGCGCGCCCGACACGCCGAGCAGCGCAGGCGCGCCGATCAACAGCAGCGGACCCTCCTCCCCTCGCTCCGAATCGAGCGCCGCGAGGTCGAGCGGCTCGAAGACCCCGAAGCAGCGCAAAGATCCACATGCACGCGTGAGTCGCTCGAACGCTCGCCCCGTCGGGGCGGGTACGCGCGAGAATGCGGTCACGATGCAGCGCGGACGCAAACCCAAGGCGTCGAGCTCTACAGCCATCGTCGCTGCGAACGAAACCGCGAGATCGTCGGTGTCGAGGCTGCACACCACGACGTTCGCGCCTGGGAGATGGCGCGAGCCACGCGCGAAGGCCTCGTAGTCGGGCTCGACGGCAGGAGGCTCCGCGAGGCGAAAACGCCTGGGGCTGCTCATGGGACGTCCTCGGAAGCCACGTGCCCGCTATGGGCGATGCTCGACAGGTGTGCAAGCACGTCGTGCGGAGAGGGCGCGCGCCGTCGCGTGTTCGACACCTCGCGCTACCTCCAGTAAATTCCGCATCTCCATGGACGTGACCTGCGAGCGCTGCAAAGCCGAGTACGAGTTCGACGACTCGTTGCTCGGAGAACGAGGAACCACCGTCAAGTGCTCCTCGTGCGGTCACGTGTTTCGCGTCCTGCCGGGCGAAAGGGCGCCGGCGCGTCCCTCGCTCAAGCTGCGCCATGCAGACGGACGCGTAGAAACCATCGACTCGCTCCGCGATCTTCAGCGACGGGTTCGCGAGGGCACAGCGGGCCTGAACGACGAGCTCGGCCGCGACGGTTTCCCCTTTCGCAAGCTCTCCGACGTGCCAGAGCTGCGTAGCTTCTTCGCCCCGGGCTCCGGCTCATTGCCTCTGCCTGCATCCAATGCCCCCGCCCTCGCGACCGGCTCAGCCGGCCTCGCAGTGAGTCCCTCCTCCATGCCAGCACCTCCCGACGACAAGGCCAAGCGCACGATCCTCGGCCTCGGCCCCCAAACGCCCCAGTTCCCGAAGCCAGCCAGGATGCCCGACGTGAACAAAGCCCTGCCACCGACCGGGGGTACGACGCCCTACGAGGCCAAGGTCACGGCCAATCCCAAGCCCGCAGCCAACGCCGCTGCGCCGGGCGCAAAGCCGCACTCACCGGCCACGGCGCCCACCATCCCCTCGGTCCGCAGCCTCTACCTCGATGAGAACGAGGCACACCCCGCGCGCGCCACCGAAGGCTCGTCTCGCGTGTGGTGGATCGCGGGCGCCGCGGCGTTGGTGGTCATCGGAGGCTTCGTCGGCGTGAGCGCCATGGCCGGCAAGAGCCACGATGACGCGGCCGCACTCCCGGGCAGCGAAACGAGCCCCGCCGAGGTCACGCCTGCGCCATCCGCAAGCCCGACACAAGATCCGGCCCAGGCGGCTCCAGAGCCTGCTCCCACGGCGCTCGCGCCCGAGGAGGCGGAGCCACCCGTAACGCCCGACGAGCCGACAGCACCCGCGAAGGAGCCTGCACAGCCGAGCAAAGCGCAAAGGCCGAGCCGTACGAAACCGGCGCGCGCGGGCTCCGAGTCGGCAGCACAGAGCGACCCGGCCAGCGCCGCCGAGCCCAAAGACTACGGAACCTGGGTCGCGCGCGGCGAAGCGCTGCTCCGGACCCAAAAGCACGCGGAAGCACGCACGGCGTTCGAGAAAGCTCTGGGTCTCAGGCCCTCCGGCTCCGAAGCCGCAACCGGCATGGGCAACGCCCTGGTCGCCGAGGGCAAGCACGCCGCCGCCCTGCCCCACTTCGAGCGCGCCGCACGCAACGGCTACGTCGACGCGAACATCGGCCTAGGCGACGCGCTGCGCAAGCTTGGCCGCCGCGACGACGCGGTCGAAGCCTACAACACGTACGTGCAGAGACTGCCGAACGGCGCCCGCACCGCCTACGCGCGCGCGCAGATCGACGCCCTCGAGAAGGGCAGCTCGCGACCCGAACAGCCTGCACGAGAGCCGGCTCCCGAAGCAGAAGAGGAGCCTCCTCAAGGCACACCCAGCGACTATCGGCCCGCAGGCGAGCTCGTACCTTCCGCAGGAGACGACGAGGCCGCGCCGTGAGCGCGAAGCTCGCTTCCCATCTCACGGCGCTTGCACTCCTCGTCGTCCTCTCCGCCTGCGGCAGCGACACGGGGAGCGAGAAGCCCTTGCGCGAGCCGACGCTGCTCGAGATCGATCTGCGCACGCCCTTCGACGAGCGCGAGCAAGCGCTCTTCGGCGAGCCCAAGCCGAGCGTGGCCAGGGCCCTCGAGCGCGCACGTCGCAAGCTCGACGAGCCCCTGATCCGCGGCGTGTTCGTGCGCCTCGGTGAGCTCGGCGGCAGGTTCGCCGATGCGCACGACTGGGCGCTGCTGCTCGACGCCGCCAAGGCCAAGCAAAAGCCCGTTCACTGCGCGTTCGATACGCTCGACAACGCGGGCTACGCCCTCGCAGCCCACTGCGAGCGGCTGAGCATGACGCCCTCCGGTACGCTCGATCTGGTGGGCCTCGCCGCGCAGGTGATGCACGGGCGTGCGCTGCTCGATTGGCTCGGGGTACGCGCCGAGCTCCTGCAAATCGGCCAGTACAAAGGTGCGGCGGAGCCCTTCACGCGCGATAGCATGTCCGAGCCCCTGCGGGAGAGCCTCGATGCCTTACTCGACGAGCTCGATGCGTCCTTTCGGGAGCATCTGGGCGCGCGCGGTGCCTTGGCGCCGGAGCGCGTGCAGGCCACGCTCGACGGCGGCCCCTACCACGCGGGAGACGCCCTCGCGCACAATCTCGTCGACGCGGTGTCCTACGACGACGAGGCGCGCCATCACGCAAAGGCAGCCGCCGGGGCCAAGGAGGTGCGCGAGCTGTACCCACACGCCGAGAAGCAGGCCCCTACCCTCACCCAGCTGATCCAGGCCCTTTCTGGCGCGGCCAAAGACCCCCACGCCGGCAAGCCGCGGCTCGTCTTGGCGACGCTATCGGGCGAGATCGTCGACGGCAGCGCGATGGGGCCGAACCGCATGGCGAGCGAGCCATTCGTCGACGGCATGCGTCAGATCGCCGACGACGACACCATCAAAGCGATGGTGCTGCGCATCGAATCGCCCGGCGGCTCCGCCCTCGCAAGCGACCGCATGTGGCACGCCGTGCGGCGCGTGGCGAAGCGAAAGCCGGTGGTCGTGTCGATCGGCGAGATGGCCGCAAGTGGCGGTTATTACGTCGCCTCGGCCGGCGCACACATCATCGCGAGCCCAAGCAGCATCGTGGGATCCATCGGCGTCGTGGGCGGCAAGGTCGTATTCAAAGACCTCGCCGATCGCGTCGGGGTGCACGGGGAGACGCTGCCTCGGGCTCAGCACGCCGCCTGGCTCAGCCCACTCGCGCCCTTCTCCGAGTCAGAGCGCGCACGCCTCGAGGCCTTGCTCAAGGACACTTACCATCGCTTCGTGAACCGCGTGGCGCTCGGCCGAAAGCGCACCGTCGCCCAGCTCGCCGACGCCGTCGAGGGCCGCGTGATGGGCGGAAAGCGCGCGCTCATGCTCGGACTCGTCGATGAGATCGGAGGGCTTGGTCGCGCCCTCGAGCTTGGCCGAAAGCGCGGTGGGCTGCCTGCCGAGGCCCCGTTCGAGACCTGGCCACGCCCGAGCGATCCGATCTCCCAGCTGTCCACCGCCCTCGGGGGTGCGCACGCACATGCCCAGACACCGAGCCTGTCGCAGCTCTCCGAAGCCGCCCATTCGGACGCTGCCGCGAGCTGGATTCTGGGGGTCTCCCCCGGTCGACCGGCAGCGGTGCTCACGCCCTACCTGAGCGTGCGTTGAGTCCGCTCTGACACGCGCACTTCCTCTGTGGTTACGCGGACTGGTAGGATCGTGACAATGTCAGGTCACGCCATCGCGCCGAGTCCAGTAGCGCGGCTGCTGCTCGAGCTCGAACAGCGCGGCGCATCGGGGGGTCTCGACGTCGGCGGCCGACGCGTGGTGCTGGTCAAGGGCGCTATCGTCGAGGTCAGGCCCGGCCAAGAAGACGCCTCGCTCGCGGACTTCCTCGTCGCCGCGGGGCGCCTCACCGAAGAAGAGCTTTCGGCCGCAAAACAGCAGATGAGCGAGACGCGCGCGACGCTCGAGAACGTGCTGCGCCAGCGCGAGATCGTCGCCACCGACGTGCTGCTCGACACGCGACGCGCGCTCTGGCTCGACCGCCTCGTGCAAGGGCTTCGATCCGAGGAAGCAGAGGGCAAACAGCCGGGGCTGCTCACGCCCGAGCCGCATCCATCCCCTGGCCCCGCGATCGCCACCTTGCCCTTCGTGCTCGACGCCCTGGCGCGGCGCGCGGGCTTCGGCGATGCAGAGCACGTGGGTCGCGCAGCCACGGCGTGGTTCGACTGGCTGCCCGTCGACGCACAGGCACGCGCGGCCGAGTGGGCCGACTTCGGCGAGGTCTCGCAGGCCATCCCCGTCTCGGCGCTGTTCGCGCGCCATCCCGCCGCGCCTTCGCGCATCGCCGCCCTCGTGCGCGCGGGCCTCGCGCGTCTGAGCGACGCGCACCCGTCGCTCCCACCGCCGGCAGCGCGTCCCCCCGCGATCGCGGCACCTCGCCCCATCCCTGCGCACCAACGCGAGGCGGGCAGCATCGCGCCTCCACCCCTTTCGGCCCCCACGCCCCTCGATCCGGGCCAAGCGCGCGTCGCAGAGCGCCTGCTCAACATCGAGCCGGTCGCCAATTGGGTCCCGGTGCCGAGCGGCGCGCTCAACGATCCCCTCGATCCCTTCGAACGCGAGATCGCACGGCTCGAGCAAGCGGGAGCGCCACCCCAAGAACGCAGCGCTGCTTGGCTCGCCCTCGCGGATGCTTGGTTACGCGAGCACGACTCCCCCGAGGAGGCCGCGCGCGCCTGTCGCGAGGCGGCCGCGGCCGATCCTGAAAACACGATCGCGCTGAGCCGCGCCGCCGATCTGTCGGCGTCCATGGGTCGGCCCGATCTCGGCTACGCCTACGCCCTCGAAG
>CAYNOM010000082.1:0-15381 GCA_964398415.1 uncultured Polyangiales bacterium
TACCACATCAGGGAAGCCGGGTCCACCGCCGCCGAGGAGTTGGCGTTTACACTGCGCAACGGCTTCGAGTACGTGGAGCGGGCGGTGGCGGCGGGGTTGGACGTGGACGATTTCGCGCCCCGGCTCTCGTTCTTCTGGGACGTGCACAACGACTTCTTCGAGGAGATCGCGAAGTTTCGCGCGGGGCGCCGCATGTGGGCGCGCTTCATGAAAGAGCGCTTCGGAGCCAAGAATCCTGCCTCGATGATGCTGCGCACCCACGCCCAGACGGCGGGCGTGTCGCTGACGGCACAGCAGCCTTACAACAACGTCGTGCGCGTGGCGCTGCAGGCCCTTGCGGCCGTGCTCGGCGGCACTCAGTCGCTGCACACGAACTCCCTCGACGAGACCTACGCCCTGCCCACCGAAGACTCGGTGCGCATCGCCCTTCGTACGCAGCAAATCATCGCGGAGGAGAGCGGCGTGGCGAACACCATAGATCCCCTCGGCGGCAGCTACTTCGTCGAGTGGATGACCGACAAGATCGAGGCCGACGCCCTCGACTACATCCGCAAGATCGACGACATGGGCGGCATGGTCGAAGCGGTCGAGCGCGGCTACCCGCAGCGCGAGATCTCGGTCAGCGCCTACCGCCTGCAGCGCCAGCTCGACGCGCAGGAGCAGATCATGGTGGGCGTGAACGCCTATCAGAGCGACGAAAGCGAGAAGATCCCGCTCTTGCGCATCGACGAAGAGGTGCAGCGCAAGCAGTGCGAGAATCTGGCCGAGGTGAAGCGCACGCGCGACGCCGATGCCGTGCACAAGGCCCTGTCGGCCGTGCGCGAAGCGGCCAAGGGCTCGTCAAACCTCATGCCGCCGATCATCGACGCCGCCAAGGCCTACTGCACCGAGCAGGAGGTGTGTGACGTGCTGCGTGAGGCCATGGGCACGCACGCAGACCGCCCCGAGTTCTGACAGGGCGCGACAGCGCTTCAGAGGCCGTTGAGCTCGTCGACGACGCGCAGCAGGTCGCCGTGCTCGTAGAAATCGACGGCCACGAAATTCGGGATGCGGCCGCTCTCGTCTCGACAGCGCTCGGCGCGTCCGAGCAGCACGTCGTAGGCGTTGGCGGCTTTCGACCGGTCCTCGCTCGGCAGGTAGATGCTGGAGACCCCGCCGCTCACCCAGTGGTTCAGCAAGAACAAGGGGTGCGCGGCATCTCCGCGATTGGGCGTGCAGCTCATCTCCTCGATGGAGTGAAACGAGTAGGGGGTGTCCCACGCGAGGTCCCACACGTGGTGTAGCCACGCGGGTGGGGGCCGTTCGTTTTCGGCGGTCACGACGAGTCGCGTACCCGCGTCGATCATCTGCCGAAGCGTTGGAAAGGGTGCGCCCTCGCGGTGCGTGTAGAGGTAGGGCTCGAGCCCAGCCGTGGCGAAGTCGTCGGCGATGCCCTCCGCCGAAAGGTGATCCTCGTAGATGATCGTCAGCACCTCGTGGGGGTTTTGCTCGAGGAAGCTGCCCAAGATCGACAGCGCGTCGAGGTGCGATGTCTTCGCGAGCTCGCAGCGCCCGTGGCAGAGCACGTGCTCGCCTGCGTCTTCGTAGACGTCGAGCAACAGACAGCGAATGCCGTCCGCGAGCTGCGTCGCGATGCCGCTCGTCTGGTTGCGGTTGATCGCGGAGTAGCCGTACTCCGCGGCCGCCTGGGCGTTGTGGGTCGCGGCAAAGGCGATCTGATCGTAGGGCCTGTCGCATAGCTCGGCGTGGCCATTGCAGCGCAGATCCGAGGGCTGGGCCGCGTCGGGGTGGTCGGCAACTTGGCCTGTGCCCCCATCGCTGCCGTCGGATGGCCTGTCGGCACCGGGTGCGTTCGCGTCGGCGCGCGTGCCGGCGTCACCGCTTTTTGCGTGCTCGCTCTCGGTGCCAGTGCCGCCTCGAAGCACGTCGCTGCAGGCCGAAGTGAGCCCCAACATCACGAAGAGAAGAGAGCAACCGTCGAGAAAGGAGAGCCCGTTGAGCCAGCGCATCGAGAAAACGCTACCAGCAGCGCGGGTGCCGCGGCAAAGTGCTTCGTGTGTGAGTGGGCACGGCGTCGAGCTCACGCGAGGTGGTCTCGCCCACGAAGCGTTCAGATGCAGGGACGTTGCCGTTCGACGCTCGGGACCCATTGCGCTAAGGAGGCCCCCGTGAGCGCGGACCCAGAACACGAGTGGGACGATCACTTCCACGATCAGTGCGGGGTGTTCGGAATTTGGGGATCCTCCGAGGCGTCGAACCACGCCTACCTCGGATTGCACGCCCTGCAACACCGTGGCCAAGAGGCTGCAGGCATCGTCAGCTCGGACGGAGTTCAGCTCTTCGTTCATCGCGGGCTCGGCCTGGTGCAGGACGTCTTCAATGCGACGACCCTGGAAAAGCTCCCGGGTGACCGCGCCATCGGACACGTGCGCTACTCCACGGCCGGGGGCTCGCACATCAAGAACGCCCAGCCCCTCGCCATCGACTACGCCCACGGCTCGATCGCGGTGGGCCACAACGGCAACCTCACGAACGCCGATGAGATCCGGCGTCGGCTCGAGCTCGAGGGCTCGATCTTCCAGACCACGACCGACACCGAGGTGTTCGTGCACCTGATCGCGCGATCGCGCGAGCGCACCACGGTCGATCGGGTCGCCGAGGGGCTGCGCCGCACGAAGGGCGCGTTCTCGCTGATGGTGCTCACGCCGCAGGAGCTGATCGCCGTGCGCGATCCTTGGGGCTTTCGTCCGCTGGCCATGGGCATGCTCAACGGGGCCTACGTGTTCGCGTCCGAGCCCGTGGCCTTCGAGTTGATCGCCGCCGAGTACATCCGCGACGTCGAGCCGGGCGAGATGATCGTGATCGACGACAAGGGCTTGCGCAGCCTCAGGCCGTTCGAGCCGGCTCCGTCGAAGATGTGCATCTTCGAGTTCGTCTACTTCGCGCGTCCCGATGCCACCCTCGGCAACATCAACGTCTACGAGGCGCGTCAGCGCTTGGGTCGTGCCCTCGCGCGCGAAGCCGGTGTCGACGCGGACGTGGTGATCCCCGTGCCCGACAGCGGCGTGGCGGCGGCCCTCGGCTACGCCCGGGAGGCCAAGCTGCCCTTCGAGCTGGGCCTCGTGCGCAGCCACTACGTGGGACGCACGTTCATCGAGCCGCAGTCGTCGATTCGTCACTTCGGTGTGCGCCTCAAGCTCAGCCCGAATCGTGCGTTGATCCAGGGCAAGCGGGTGGTCGTCATCGACGACTCCATCGTGCGCGGCACCACGAGCCGCAAGATCGTCAAGATGCTCCGCGATGCGGGCGCCCGCGAGGTGCATCTGCGCATCAGCTCGCCGCCGACGCGCTGGCCGTGCTTCTACGGCATCGACACTCCGTCTCGCAGCGAGCTCATCGCCTCGAGCCACACGACAGACGAGATCGCGCGCTACATCACGGCCGATTCGGTGGGCTATCTGAGCGTCGAGTCCTTGCACGCGGCGGTCAGCGGCACGGGCTACTGCGACGCCTGCTTCACAGGCAACTATCCGCTCGAATTCGAGCGCCCTGCGCAGCGTCGGCAGCTCTCGCTCGTCGGTATGTAGAGAGCGCAGGCTGGGCGGGCGCGGGCTGCTACGCTAGCCAGCGTGGAGCTGTTCCGCCCGATCGAAGCCGTCGTGCCCCGTGACGGATCCGTCTTTGGAAAGCCCATTCGTCGCCTCGCGGCCATGAAGAGAGCCGGGCTGCCCGTGCCTGCCGGGCAAGCCATGTCGCGCGTGCAGGTGGACGCGCTGCTCTCCGCGCTGGGTGCACCGCAGCCCAGCAGTCTGTTGAGTGCGGCGACCGAGACCGAGCTTTCTGCCCAGGTCGAGCAGGCGCGCCGCGTGCTCGGCGCGGCGGAGTTTGGCGAGGAGGTGCGGCAGGCCCTCGCGGAGCTGCAACGACAGCTCATCGCCCAGGGCGCGCGCGCCCTGACCGTGCGGGCCTGCTTGGTGTGCGACGTCGCGAGCGAGGAGCGCATGCTCGGCCCCGCGCGACTCGGCATCGACGACCTCGACGGTCTCGAGCGTGATCTCTGCCGCGTGGTGGCACAGGTCTTCGATGTTGCGCTGCTCCGATCCCTGCGGCGCCGCGGAGCGCGCGATGTCGGCGTCAGCGTGACGGTGCATCGCATGGTCGACGGGCTCGTGTCGGGCGTGATCTACACGCGTCATCCGCTTACGGGCGACACGGGTGAGTGGCTCTTGCGTGTGGGCTTTGGTCTGTGCAGTGGCGTGCGTAGCGGGCAGGTGCCGAGCGATGCGTATCGGCTGTCGCGCGCGGGCTTCGTGCGTGATGCGGTGGTTGCGCGCAAGCACGAGCGCATCGGCGTGGCGGCGGATGGCGAACGAGAGCGCGTGGCCGTGCCGGCTGGCCTGTTCGACCGCCCCGCGGTGACGGACGTGATCGTCTCCGACGTGCATCGACTGGCCCAGCGTGTCGAGCGGCACCTGGACGGTCCCGTGTGCGTCGATTGGGCGCTCGCCGAAGGGCAACTCTACCTGATTCGTGTCGAGGAGCTCCCAGCCCCGAAGAAAGCCCGTCGTGTGGCGGTCGAAGCGCGACCCGAGCACACCTCCTGGTCGAGTCAGGAGCTCGGCGAGGCCATTCCGCACGCGCTCACACCGCTCACGTGGTCGTTGCTTCGCCGCTTCAGCCGCAGCGGCATAGCCGGGGCTCTCGCCGCGAGTGGCGCGGCCCTGGTCGAGGAGCAAACCCTGATCACCGAGGTGCGCGGTCAGGCCTTTCTCAACCTGAGCGCGCTGACCCAGGCGGCCTGTCGCATCCCCGGCATTTCGCCGCGGCTCTTGCTCGAGCTCGGGCTCGAGGTGCCCGCGGGCGTTGCATTCGAGCGCGCAGGCGTCGTGGAGCTGTCGCGTGCGGGCCTGCGGTTCGTCGACGCGCAGCTGCGGTTTCAGCGCCGTTTGCCCGAGGTCGAGCAGGCCGTGGGCGGCGAGCGGGCGCATTTCGCGGGCCTCGATGCGCGCCTGCTCTCCCCCGACGCCGTCGAGCGCGTGCTGTGCGACGTCGAGAGTTGGCTGCACGATGCGGGGATGGCCCTGATGCGCTGCTACGGCCTGTGGGTGACGGCGCTCGTCGCCCTGCGCGCCTTGCTCGCGCGTCACGTGGGCCAGGATGTGCAGAGACTCGAGCGCGATCTCCTGTGGGGGCCCGAGGAGATGCTGCCCTCGGCCGGGGCTGCCGACATGCTGGCGCTTTCGCAGTCGCTCGCAGGCGACTCACGCGTGCGGGCCTGGGCCGATTCCTCCGCGCCGCCGCCGCCGTTCATCGCCGAGGCCCTGCTCGATCTCGCCACGGCGCACAGGCACGAGGGCATGCTCCTGATGGACCCTGCAAGTCCGCGCTGGACCGAGCGCTTGCCGCGACTCGCCGGCGCGCTGCGCGTGATGATCCACGATCCGATGGCGATTGCGCGCGCAGCGCAGCGCGTGGAGCTCGTCAAAGGGCGGAGGGAGCGTGCCGAGCGCGAGTGGAAGCGCCGTGTGCCCATGGCGCTGTGGCCGCTCACGCTGGCCCTGCTCAAGCGCGTGCGGAGCCTGACCCAGCGTCGCGAGGCCTTGCTGTTCGATGCGGCGCAGGCGGTGCGGGTGGTGCGCGAGATCGCGCTCGACGCGTCGCGCCGCATGAGCGTGCGCGCTTCGGGCCTCGCCGGCATCGACGGCGCCTTTTTCCTTCAGCTCGACGAGCTGCACGCGCTGCTCGCCCGCGCTGAGTTTGACGTGGTCGGGCGTGTGCCGATGCGGCGGCTCGAACACCAGTTGGCCGCCGAGCTGCCACCTCCGGCGCAGCGCTTCGTGGGACGTGCGCGCGATGCAGTGTCGACCCCATGGGCGCTCTCTGGTAGTGCCGCGAGCGGAGGCGCGAGCGAAGGCGTCGTGTTCCGGGTGCAGAGCGGCGATGAGCTCGAGGCGTTGCCCCCCGGGGCCGTCTTGGTGGTCTCCGCGTGCGACGTGGGGCTGTCGCCGATCTTGCCGGCCGTGCGCGCGGTGGTGAGCGAGCGTGGCGGGATGTTGTCCCACGGTGCCATGCTGGCTAGCGCGGTCGGGGTGCCCGTGGTGGTCGGTGTCGAAGGTGCGCTGTCCCGTCTCCGCGACGGAGAGCGCATCCGGGTCGACGCGGATCGCGCGGTGATCGAGCGCGAGGAGGGCGTGTGACGCGCCTCTACGCCGCCGACATCGAGGTGTTGTACCGTGATGACGATTTTCTCGTGCTCAACAAGCCTCCGTCGATCGCAACCACCGCACCGGACCAGGGCCCCTGTCTCTTCGCGTTGGCGCGCGATCTCGACCCCAGCGCGCCGCGCCTCCATCCCCTCTCGCGGCTCGACACGTTGGTGAGCGGCATCGTCACCTTTGCGCGCACGTCCCGGGCCAACCACGCTGCCCTCGAAGCGCGCAGAGCGGGTCGCATCCATCGACGCTATCTGGCCTTCGCCACACAGCGCCCCGCCGAGAAGGCTGGCGAGTGGCACGGCAGCATCGCGATCGATCCCAAAGACCCACGCCATCGTATCGTCGTCGCGCCCGATGCCCACGCCTCTGCGGTGAAGGCGGCGCGCACGCGCTTCTGCGTCTTTGCTGAGGCGGGGCCCCTGTGTGCGTTTCACCTGTGGCCGCACACGGGCCGCACCCACCAGCTGCGCGTGCACGCGGCGCATGCGGGCTCTGCGCTCGCGGGCGACGTGGCCTACGGCGGCCTCAAGCGCCTGACGCTGTCGAACGGACGTATCCTCACGGCAGCTCGCGTGATGCTGCACTGCGCGCACGTCTCGATGCCCCACGCCGCGAGGCCGTCCGAGCTCTTGAGCATCGATCTCGTTCCGCCCGAGGACATGCGCGCGTTGTGGCGCGCCGCCGGGGGCGATGAGGCTACGCTTCTTCAGCCACCAGTGAACGAAGCCGCGGAAAGCTGAGAACGAGCTCAGCCTCCAGCGTGCGCACGATCTCGTCGTCGAGGTCGAGGGCTGCGTGGGCAGAGCGCTCGATGTTGCGCTGATACACGAACACGCGCCCTGCGCGGTGCGCGGGCTGGTCGGGATTCGTGAGCGGCCTTCCGTCCTCGTCTTTCAGATCGTCGATCAGGACCCCGACGTGGGGGTCGACGCCCTCGGCCACCACCTCTGCGCCCGGTAGATCGGCGACCACGACGAGCGCGTCTTCGATCACCGCCAACAGCTCGGGACGCATCTTGCGCAGGGCTTCTTTGACGCGGCGCTCGAACTGCGGCGCAGGCACAGCCCACGGTGGGCTCGGGAGCGCGGCCTCGGCCTCTCGCGCCATCAGAAAGGACACGGTCGCGCTGCGCACGTCGCCGCGCGCCTCGCGGAGCAGCCCCTGATAGTAAAAGCAGTCGGGCGATTTCGGA
Organism: uncultured Polyangiales bacterium; assembly: GCA_964398415.1. Lineage (GTDB taxonomy): Bacteria > Myxococcota_A > Polyangia > Polyangiales > DASUME01 > DASUME01. Next base: position 7,408 of record CAYNOM010000082.1, read on the forward strand.
TCGCGCTGCACCGCGGCTTCGAGGTGTTTCTCGGCGCCCTCGAGATCGCCCACCTCGAACTTGGCGCGGCCGATCATGAAATCGAGATGGGGAGCTTCGAAGGGCCCCTCGGGCAAGGCAGCCGCCACGCGTGCTGCGCCTTCTTTGTCTTCCTGCGATAGCAACGCGTCGAACTTGAGCAGCATGGCGTCGCCGAGCTCGTCGTCGCCCTCGACCAGCTCGAGCGCCTCGTCGACCAGCTTGAGCCCGGACTCGTAGTCCTGCATGCCGTGGATCAGCACCTCAGCGGCATTGAGCATGGCCTCGACGTAGGTATCGTCGATGGCGAGCGCCTGTCGGTAGTGCTCGAGGGCGTCCTCGGCGCGCCCTTCGCTTTGGTGGATGTAGCCGATGAGGTTGTGGGCTTCCGGACTTTCCGAGTCGAGCTCCAGGCTTTTTTCGGCCGAGAGCAAGGCTCCTTCGAAATCTCCTCGACTCACGAGATCCCATCCGCGATCGAGATGAGCGGTAAACTGGTCCATGGCTCCGCGACTACCCATGATCCGTGGGAAGGTACGAAGCACAGCTCTCGGGTCAAGCCGACCGAGGGGCGCACGAATCCCGATGATGTCGCGTGTTTTCGCAAGTTTGCTCACGCTCCTCACTTGTTCGTGGGGATGCGGCACCGTGCACCACGCAGAGCTTGGCCCCAGTGTCGGCTTCCCGAATCAGGGCGTGTTGACCGACGCGTCGCGGCTCGACGACGTTGGAGACGGCTTCATCCGCGCCAAGCGCGGCGAGGACACGCGTTGGGGGACGCCCCTGCTCGTCTCCACGATCGAGCGCGCGGCGGGCATGGTACGCGGCGAACACCCGGGCCTCTTACCACTCGTCGTCGGCGATTTGTCTGCGCGTCAGGGCGGCAAGCATCCGCTACACGGCAGCCACCGCACCGGACGCGACGCCGACATTCTGTTCTACGTCGTCGACGGGCAGGGTCGCTCGGTGCGCGGGCGTGGTTTCTACGCCTTCGACGAGCGCGGCGTGAGCAAGGATGCGACCGATGAGCAGGGCGAGCTCGTGTACTTCGACACCGCGCGCAACTGGGCCCTCGTGCGCGCGCTCTTGTCCGATCCCGAGGCGCCTGTGCAGTGGATCTTCTGCGCTGCGCCGATCAAGCAGCGGCTGCTCGAGTACGGCGCGCAGCACGAGTCCGATCGCAGCCTCCTTCTGCGCGCGGCCTACGTGCTGCATCAGCCTTCCTACGGAAATCCCCACGCCGACCACTTCCACGTGCGTCTCGCCTGCACGGCCCGAGAGCGCGCGCGCGGCTGTCTCGATCCGGGGCCGGTGTGGCCGTGGCTGCGCAACGAGCATGAAAAGCCGATCTGGGAAGGCGGACGGCTCGACGATGCGACCCTCGTCTCCGCGCTGCTCGAGTAGATGGCGCTCAGGTCGTCTTCAGCATTTCGTCGAGCTTGTCATCGACCAGGTCGAGGTCTGTGGCGTGCTTCGTCAACACGCCGAGCGTGCTGCGCACGAGCTCCGGATCGAGCGAATCTGCGCCGAGCAGCACGAGGGTGCGCGCCCAATCCACACTCTCGGACACGCTCGGGGTCTTGCGCAGATCGAGCGCGCGCAGCTTGCCGACGAATGCGACGATCTGTTGCGAAAGGTTCTGCGCGAGGCCGGGCACTTTCATGCGCAGGATGGCGAGCTCGCGTGAGGGCTCGGGGTAGTCGAGGTGCAAGTACAGGCAGCGTCGACGCAGGGCGTCGGTCATCTCGCGGGTGCCGTTCGAGGTGAGCACCACGCGCGGCAGGTGCCGGGCTCGGATCGTGCCGAGCTCGGGGATCGACACTTGGAAGTCGCTCAGCACTTCGAGGAGCAGCGCCTCGAACTCGGGATCGGAGCGATCGACCTCGTCGATCAAGAGCAGGGCAGGAGGGTCGGCGCGCAGGGCGCGGAGCAGCGGGCGCTCGAGCAAGAAGCGCTCGTCGAACAGCGCGCTGTCTTGGGCGGAGAGTCGCTCGACAGCGCTCTCGAGATCGGGCGCACCCGCAAGCAAGCCATCGAGCGCAGGCCGCAACAGCTGGGTGTAGAGCAGCTGCTTGCCGTATTCCCACTCGAACAGCGCGCGGCTCTCGTCGAGCCCCTCGTAACATTGGAGGCGGATGAGGGGTCGCTCGAGCGAGCTTGCCATGGCCTTGGCGAGCTCGGTCTTGCCGACGCCAGCGGGGCCCTCGACCAAGAGGGGCTTCTCGAGCGCGTCACACAGATAGGCGGACACAGCCGCATCGCGACTGGGCGCGTAGCCGGCGCCCTCGAGCGCGTGCAGCGTGCCCTCGACGTCAGCGAAACGCGGCCTGTCGTGCATGCGAGCTCACCCGATCAGCATCGAGCACAAGGAGCCGACATCCGACGTGCTCGCCTCGCGCGAGCAGCGCACCCAGCGACAGCGTTGCGATTTTGTCTGCTCGATCTGATGCCACAATCCCTCGTCAGCGCCCCATAGCACGATGGTCGTGCCCTGCGGGAGATCCTCGCCGAGGGCCATCACGCTGTTCGAGTGCAGGGTGGGACGTTGGCAGTCGATGAGCACGATGGGGTCGCCGCTCGTGTTGTGGTCGAGCGTATCGAGCAGGCCCACCATGTCCACGATGTGCACGACGTCTGCGGCATGCTGCAGGTAGCGCCGCAGCGCCCCGAGATTCCCGATGTCGCTGGTCGCCGCGAGCACCGTGGCGCGCGCCTGCGGGAGGCTGTCGAAATCGGGCGGGTTGCTCAGGCCCTGGGGCCTGGCGGTGAAGAGAGAGACGTCGTTGGCAGGGCGTGCCTGATCCGACACCGCGCGCGCCGGTGGCAGCGTGAGCACGGCCATGCTGTCACGCTCCTCGCGCTCGAAGGGACGCTGGAAGGGATCGGTGGGCTCGGGCGGTGGCGGCAGCGACATGAACTCGTCGCGCGGCTCACCCCGACGTCCGGTGACGGGCCCATCCATCGTGAAGGGATCCCAGTCGGTTTCGTCCGGGCTCATGCGCAGATCGGTGGGCCTGTCGGGCTCATCCGACCAGTGCGCCTCGCGTGACGGGGCAGGGGCCGGCGCGCGAGGCGCGGGCGCGGCGGCTGGTGCCACCTTGGGCTGCGAGATCGCGGCGTAGGCTGCGATGGGACCAAGCTGGCTCATCACGAGATCGGCCGCATCCGGTCCGACCACGTGCTCGACCTCGCCGCGGAGCGATCCCTCGAGCCACTCGCCGATGATCGTGCCGTGTTCAGGGATGCTGTCGAGGTTGTGCGCCGCGAGAGAGCGCCTGATCAGCTCCTCGCATTTCTGGGGAGAGACGAGCGTGCCCAGCGCTTCCCGTACGGCCCTCGAGATGAGCCCGTCCTGTTTGACTGCGCCCATCAAGCGGCCTTCACCTCGAGCCTGAAGCGCACGTGATTACCCCCAGGGGTAAATCGTAACGCGACTTGCTGGTCCAGCCAACGACGTGGATCGCGCGTGCTCCAAACAGATCGGCGGAGCGCCACGCGCGTTCAGGTGTGGTACAAGCCACCCGCATGAAGGTGTGGGTGCGTGCGTGATCCTGCTCGGCGCAGACGAAAACGGCCTTGGGCCGGTGCTCGGGCCCATGGTGACCACGGCAATCACGCTGGAAGTGGCGCGCTACGACCGTGCACGGCTGCTCGCCACGGGCCAGGCGCTCGGCGTCGACGACAGTAAGAATACCGCCGGCTTTCGTAAGATGGCTGCCTCTGAGGCGCTCTCTCTCGCCCTGTGCGAGCAGGTGTTCGGCGAGGTTCCCGAGAGCGTCGATCGCTTCCTCGACCTCCTTGGCCTCCATGACACGGTCGCCCTGCGCGCTCGCTGCCCGTCCGGTTCTGCGCCCCAGTGCTGGCAGACCCCCCTCGCGTTGCCTTGCTTCGGCGGCGAGATCGCAGAGGGCAGGGCGGTCATCGAGGGATTGCTCGCGCGCGGCATTCGTGTGCGCCGGGCCCAGAGCGCGGTGGCGTGCGCGGGCGAGCTGAACGCGCGCTTGGCGGCGGGCGTCAGCCGCGTGGAGCTCGATCTCGAGTTGATGGAGCTGCTCGTGCTCGACGCACGCGAGGCCGCAGGCGAAGAGCTGACCGCCATCTGCGGCATGGTCGGCGGCATTCGCAGCTATCCGGAGAAGATGCGCCATCTCGGCGCAAAGGGCGTGCGCAAGTTGCCGTCCACGAAGGGCAGCCTGCGCTACGCGGTCGACTCCGTGGGCGAGGTGCGCTTCGAGATCGACGCCGACGCACGCCACTTGCCGGTCGCGCTTGCGTCCATGCTGGGCAAGTACGTGCGTGAGCTGTGGATGGAGCGCCAGAACCGCTTCTATCAGGGCCACGACCCGAGCTTGCCTGCGGTGAGCGGCTATCACGACCCGAGGACACGCGGGCTGATCCGAGACACGAGCGCTCTGCGCAAGCGCCTCGGCGTCACGCGTGATTGCTTCGAGCGCATGAGTGTGAAGGATCTCGCAGCGCGTGATCAGCTGCCGTTGTTCGCCGAGTGAGTCTTGAAGCGTGGGTCTCCAAGGGTTGCACCGAGACACTTTCGTGATGGATTCGAGAAACTTGCTATGCGGCCCATCTCCCCGGAATCGCGTCAGATTCGGGTGTGATCGGAGTGCTCGGCGCCAACCGATGCGCGCCGGTATGCGAAGGACAGACCTTTCAGGGACATGGAAGTGCACGGGCGAGGTGTCGTCAGGGAGCGCGTGCGCTCCGCCGCAGCCCGGGAGGAAACACCATGTCCCGTGTCCAAAGTTGGATTCTGCGAACATCCGTCCTTCTGTTCGTCGGCCTGCAACCAGGGTGTGAGGCCGCCGTCGACAGCGAGCGCACGAGCGACGACGACGACGCGGTGCTGGAGGACGCGACGCTCGAGGGCACAGCCCAGATCCTGATCGCGGAGTACCCCGATCACTCAGAGACCCAGTACTTCTTGGAGACCGACGACGGTCAGCACGTCCGGGTGCAGTTCGCGTTCGATCCCGGGCCGATCCAGCCCGGTGAGCTGCTCGCCCTCGCGGGCTCCTTCTACACGGACAAATCGCTTGGCGCACCAACCTTTACCGCCACGTCCGTGCTCAAGCACCTGGGGGTGGACGAGTCGGCCCTCGAAACGAGCGCGCTGCGTGCGCCGGTGGTGCATCGCACGGCCGTCATCCTGCTGGGCGCCACCGACATCACGCGTCAACAGGCCCTAGACCAGGTCAACCCGAAGGCGGGGTCGGCGGCCGCGTACCTCGAGGAGAATTCGAACGGCGTCGACACCTTCGAAGGTGACGTCTTTGGTCCCTACAACGTCGACACCTCCAACTGCAACGCGCGGCCCAACCAGATAGCCGACCTCGCGCGGCAAGCCGCCGCCGCCGACGGTCGCGATCTGAGCCGCTACAACAAGCTGGCGTTCGTGCTGCCGAAGGGCTCCGGATGCAGCTGGGGCGGGCTCGGTCAGGTGGGACGGCCGGGACAGACGAGACAGCTGCTCACTTGGTACAACAACTGGTTCGACTGCGGCGTCGTCAGCCACGAGCTTGGCCACAACCTCGGCATGACCCACTCTCACAGCACCAAGTGCGCGAACGCGGTGTACAACGCGGGACGCGCAGGGTGCAGCGACGTGGAATACGGGCACGTATTCGACGTGATGGGCAACGGCAACTGCGGACGGGCGGGTCACTTCAGCGCGCCCCAGAAGCAGTACATGGGCTGGCTCGAGGGCTGCGAGGACGTGACCGCGGGTGGCATCGCCGTGTTCAATCTCAGCCCCATCGAAGGCAGCTGCGGCATCCGCAGCCTGCGCATCCCCATCGCGGGCGAGAGCAACTATTATTACGTCGAGTATCGCAAGACCGACGCGGGCGCATTCGGCGGGGCTAGCGCTCAGGATCGCGTGCTGCTCAGCGTCTCGAACGACGGCATGACGGTGCGCCCCGACCTCTACTTGCTCGACTCGACGCCATCGAGCACGAACGGGCACAAGGACGCCTGGCTCGTCCCCGGCACGGCCTACTCGCTGCCCGGCAACGTGCGGGTGCGCGTGATCGAGCAGGGCGAGCTGGCCCGCGTCGAGGTGATCATGCCGGAGCGCAATGGCGCCACCTGCCACGACGGCACACGGCCTCCTAAGGACGCTGCCGGCAGGTTCGGCCTGGGCTGTGGCGATGGCTGCCCCTCGGATCCGAACAAGACCGACCCGGGCTTCTGCGGCTGCGGCGTGCGCGATGTCGACGCCGACGCGGACGGAGCCTACGACTGCGTCGACGGCTGCCCCGCCGATCCCAACAAGCGTGCGCCCGGCGTGTGTGGCTGCGGCAAGTCGGAGCTCGAGTGCACGGACCTCGCGCCCGGCCTCATCCGCAAGCACTATCGCGGCCAGTGGTCCAGCCTGCCGCGCTTCGACGACCTCACGCCCACTGCGGAGGCTGTCACCTCCAGCATCGACGTGAACGACTTCGCCGGTCAGGACGAGTTCGGCGTCGTGTTCACGGGCGGCCTGCGCATCGGCAAGGCGGGCACCTACGAATTCGAGCTCGCTTCCGACGACGGGTCGCGCCTGCGAATCGGCGATCGGGACGTCATCGTCAACGACGGTTTGCACGGATTCATGGCCAAGACCGGACAGGTCACGCTGAGCGCGGGCGTCCATGCGCTTCGTGTCGAGTTCTTCGAGCGCGGGGGCGGAGAGCGATTGCAGCTTCGCATGCGCCAGGCGGGCGGAACGTACGCGACACTCCCTGCCGCATCGCTCGTGCATGCGACGGACCAAAAGCCCGACGCTTGTCCAAACGATCCCGCGAAGACCGATCCCGGCGTGTGCGGCTGCGGCGTGCCCGAGGGCAGCTGCGGCAGCGACGAGGAGCTCTACGAGGCCGAAGCGCGCTCTCAGGCCAGCGGCTGCAGCCAGCTTGCCAATCACGCGGGCTTCACGGGCTCGGGGTTCATGGACTATGGCGGCAACGGGACGTGGATCGAGTGGACGACGATCAAAGTGCCGCGGGCGGGCACCTATGTGCTGACCTTCCGCTACGCCAACGGATCCGGCGGCCATCGCGCCTCGACCATCCTCGTGAACGGTCAGAGCGTGGGCTTCGTGTCCTTCCCGCCGACCGGGGCCTGGACGAAGTGGAGCACCCAGACCCTGTCGGTCTCGCTGAGGCAGGGAGCCAACACCATCCGCGTGCTCGCTAGCACGGGAGCGGGCGGACCGAACCTCGATCACGTGGTGGTGAAGGCGCAGTGACGATCCGAACGAGGCCACAAGCTACCTCCGCGGCTGCGGAGGTGGCTAGGGCGCGATAGCTCAGAGCTCGCCGCGAATGAGCGAGGGATCGAGCGCGATGCGCGCCTTCTGCAGCATCTCCTTCAAGCCCACCTTGTCGTACGCCTTGATGTAGGCGTCGCGCGGCTCGATCTGGTTCGTCTTGACGAGCTCGAACAGGTGGTCGTTCATGGTCTGCATGCCGAGGTGACGGCCGGTCTGCATGATGCTGCGCAGCTGGAAGGTCTTGCCTTCACGGATCAGGTTGGCGGAGGCGGAGTTGGAGATCAGCACCTCGTAGGCCGCCACGCGACCGCCGCCCGATTTCTTCACGAGCACCTGCGACACGACGCCGCGCAACGACTCGGCCAACATCGAGCGGATGTGCGACTGCTCTTCGGCCGGGAACTGATCGATGATGCGATCGACCGTGCTCGGCGCGGTGGTGGTGTGCAGGGTGCCGAAGACGAGGTGGCCCGTCTCGGCCGTCTCGATGGCGATCGAGATCGTCTCGAGGTCGCGCATCTCGCCCACCACGACGATGTCGGGGTCTTCGCGCAGGGCTGCGCGCAAGGCCTGCGAGAACGAAGCCGTGTGGATGCCCACCTGACGCTGATTGACGAGGCAGCGCTTGTTGCCGTGGACGTACTCGATCGGGTCTTCGATCGTGATGATGTGATCGGCGCGATTTCTGT
>CAYNOM010000083.1:0-10800 GCA_964398415.1 uncultured Polyangiales bacterium
CTCCGCAGGGTGCGACAGACCTTGAGACCGTCCATCTCGGGCAGCATCCAGTCGAGGATCATCAGGTCGTACTGGGCCGCGCGCGCCTGCTTGGTCGCGTGGGCGCCGTCGGTCACGTGGTCGACCACATGCCCATCCTCCGCGAGCGCTCGGATGAGAAAGCGCGCGAGCCGGAGGTTGTCTTCGACGAGGAGGATCTTCATGGCAACCGTGCCGATCTTCGTGTGCGCGTCTCACCTGGTGTGGGTGCCCGACGCTGAGCGTATCCGCTCGGAGAGCATACGCGCACGTACCAACCTGGCATTCATGAAGACATCTTCATCCTCCCTTCATGCGAGGGCCCCTACCCCACGGTTACATGCCATCCATGCCGTCCGCGCGCTTCGCGCTCCATGAGTGGTGGGCCGTCTGCCGAGGCCTCACCGCTGCCCTTGTCGTGCTCGTCGGATCAACCGTCGCAGGGCCCGAAGCGCGGGCCCAGGACGAAGGCGCACCCCCATTTCGGCCGGCCCAGGCGCTCGACCTGGCTGCGCTCGAGCAGGCCGTGCAGCTGGGATGGGCCGAGCTCGCCGTCAGTCGCGGCGAGACGGCCCGGGCGCGCGCCCTGATCCGCCAGAGCCGGATGTTCGACAACCCCACCCTCGACGCGACCTGGGGCACCATCCCTCTCGGCAAGCTCAACCCGCCGGAGCTCGAGCACCCCCTGGCCAACGTCCCCTACTACGACGTTGGCCTCGCCTACACCATCCCAGTACGCAAGCGTGCGCCGCGCAAGGAGCAGGCGCTCCACTACGCACGCGGTACCGACGCACGCTACGAGGCCGACGTGCGCAGCGGGGCGCTCGAGCTCGCCCGCGTCCTCGGTGAGCTCGCCAGCGCCACGCTCCGCCACCGCGGCATGCTCGAGCTGACGAGCCAGGGCAAGCGCTCGGTGGAGCTGGCGGAGGCACGCTTGCGTACGGGCCTCGGCACCCCCCTCGATCTCGACCGACTCAGCCTCGAGATCAGTCGCGGCGAGCAGGCCTTGCTCGGCGTGGAGGCCGACATGCAGACCGCGCTGGCCGCGTGCGAGGCCTTGGTCGGTAGGCGGTGCGTGGGCTTCGACGATGAAGCGAGCGCGCGGGCCTTTCTCGCCCACTGGATCGCGCGCGACGTCCCCACCTCCCCAGCCCTCGAGGAGCGGCCCGATCTGAGGGCCCTGGAGGCGCACGCCCAGGCGTTTGGCTCGGAAGCACGGCTGGCCCGGGCCGAGGCGTTGCCCGACCCCACGGTCCGACTCGGCTACACGCACGATCGCTTTCTCATCTCGGGAAACCAGCGCAACTCGGTGAGCCTCTCGGTGAGCCTGCCGCTGCCTCTCTTCGACCGTGGCGAGGCGCGCGAGCAGGCCGCCCTCGCCGGGCGAGATGCGCTGCTCGCAGAGCGCGACAAGCGCATGTCCACGACCCTTGCACGCATTCCCACCCTCACGGAGCGCCTCGCGCTGTTGCGTGGTCGCTGTCAGCGCGTCGAGGCCGAGCTCGTCCCGCGAGCGCGAACGGTCCTCGAGAACCTGGAGCGAGCCGCCGAGAGCCGTCTGCTGCCGCTCACGGACGTCATCCAGGCCCGTCGCACGATGTTCGAGCTCCTGGTCGACGAGGCCGATAGCTGCGGCGACGCCTACGCGGCCGCCGTGGAGCTCGCCGCCGAGACTTCGTGGGCAGAGGGCCCGCTAGGAGACCGATCATGAACCGTAAGCTCACAGCGTTCGTCGCGTACGCGGGTTCTTGTCTGCCCGTTTGGCTAGGGGCTTGCTCCTCCACCTCTCACCCCACGGCGCAGGCGGCCTACGAGATCAAAGACGACCGCGTGACGGTCCGCAAGGCAGGCCCCTTGCGCTTCGGCACCGTGAGCGCGGAGCTCGGAGCACCGCCGTCGCTGCCGGCGGTGCCCGCGCGCGTGATGGTGGTCGAGGCGCTCACCTCGCCGAGCTTTGCGCCTCTCTCGGGCCGGGTGGTCGAGTCGCGCGTGCGACTCGGCGACACGGTGACCAAGGGTCAGAAGCTGGTGCTGGTGCGCACGCCCGATCTCGCTAGCCTCGAGCACGACGTACGCGCCGCGGAGGTCGAGCTACAGACTCGCAAGGCCACCGTGGCGCGGCTGCGAGAGCTCATCGAGGTGCGCGCCGGATCCGTTCACGAGCTCACCCTCGCGGAGAGCGAGCTCAACCAGATCCGCCTGACGCTCGAGACGGCGCGTGCCCGGCTCAAGTCGCTCCAGGTGGCGCGTGCCGATGACACCACCTACTGGGTCACCGCCACGCGCTCTGGCACGGTGGTGCAGCTCGAAGCCAAGACGGGTGCCCAGGTGGGCCCCGACTCCGGAGCTCCCCTCGCCACGGTGAGCGATCTGAGCGAGGTCATCGTGGTCGCAGACGTGCCCCAGCGCGATGTGAGCGGCCTACGCGTCAAGGACACCGCCCAAATCGTGCTCTCGTCGGGTGCCGAGGGTCTCACCGAAGGCGAGGTCGAGACCGTGGCTGACGTGGTCGACCCCGAGCGCCAAACCATCGCGGTGCGCGTGCGGGTCCAAAACAAGGAGCGCAAGCTACGACCCAACGCCTACGTCGACGTGACATTCGGCCAAGGTGTCGAGCGCACGGCCGTGGTCGTGCCCACCAAGGCCGTGGTTCGCGATGGCGCGCAAGCGGTCGTGTTCGTCGAGTCCGAGCAGGGAACCTACACGAAGCGCAAGGTGAAGATCGGCCAGGCCGACAAGGAGCGAGTGGAGATCGTCTCGGGTCTCGCGGCGGGCGAGCGCGTCGTCATGGAGAACGCCCTGCTCCTCCTCAACGCCATCGATCTACAGGCCTGATCCGTGATCGAATCACTCGTCACTTCGGCCCTGCGTCACCGGTATGCGGTCATCCTGCTCGCCGTGTTGATGCTCGTGTGGGGCGGCTTTGCCTTCCGCGATCTGAGTATCGAGGCCTTTCCTGATCCCACCGATACTCAGGTCAACATCATCACTCTCATGCCAGGCCAGCCCGCGGAGGAGATGGAGCGACAGGTGTCGGTGCCCATCGAGCGCGAGGTCAACGGAACGCCGGGCCTCGCACGCGTACGAGCCATCAACCTGTTCGGCTTGTCCTACGTGACCCTGACCTTTCGTGATGGTGTCGACGCGCTCTACGCGCGGGCGCAGACGCTCGAACGCCTCAGACTCGTGGAGCTGCCGGAGGGGGTCGTGCCACAGCTCGGCTCCCTCTCCACGCCCATCGGAGAGATCTACCGCTACACGCTCACCTCGGAAAAGCGCGACCCGATGGAGCTACGCACACTGCAAGACTGGGTGGTGCGGCCACGCCTGATGCGCGTCGAAGGTGTAGCGGAGGTCGTGAGCTACGGCGGGCTCTTGCGCGAGGTCCACGTGCGACCTGATCACGTGGCGCTCGCGGCCAAGAACCTGACCATGCAGGACCTGGCTCGGGCGCTCGAGCAGAGCTCCGCCAACGCCTCGGGCGGCATCATCGAGCAGGGTGTGGAGCAGCTCGTCATCCGCAGCCAAGGCATCTTTACCGACCTCGACGATATCCGTCGCGTCGCGGTCGCAAGTCGTGGCGGCACGCCCATCCACGTCTCCGACGTCGCGTCCGTGCAGGAAGGCTGGGCCCCGCGCCAGGGCATCGTCGGACGCGGCGACGACCCCGACGCCGTCGAGGGCATCGTGCTGATGCGCCGCGGAGGTAATCCCAGCACCGTGCTCGCGAGTCTGCGCGAGCGCATCGATGAGCTCAACGAGCGCGTGCTGCCCGAAGGCGTGAAGATCGACCCGTTCTACGATCGAACCGAGCTGGTGAACGCCACGCTGAGCACCGTCGCGAGAAACCTCGTGGAGGGCGCCGCGCTGGTGATCCTCGTGCTGTTTGCATTCTTGCTCGATCTGCGCGCCGCGCTGATCGTCGCGGCCATCATTCCCCTCTCGCTCGCCGCAGCCTTTGCCTACCTGCATGCGCGAGGGATGGCAGCCAACCTCATCTCCATGGGCGCGGTGGACTTCGGCATCATCGTCGACGGCGCCGTCGTGATCGTCGAGGCCATCGCCCATCGACTCTCGACAGGGGACGCGCGCGAGCCCGTTGCCCTGACCGTCGCCGAGCGCGTGGAGCGCTCCGTGCGCGAGGTGGCCCGTCCCACGGTGTTCTCGCTACTCATCATCATCGCCGCCTATCTTCCCATCTTCCTCCTACAGCGCGTGGAGGGCCGCATCTTCGCGCCCCTCGCCCACACCGTGGTAGCGGCACTGGTAGGCAGCCTCGTGTTCTCGATCACGCTGGTCCCCGTGCTCGCGACCTTCGCCTACCGGAAGCACCGTGCCCACGCCGAGTCGCCATTGCTCACGTGGGCCACCCGCGCCTACGTGCCCACGCTGCGCGCCGCGCTCAAGCGCCCTGTGCTCGTGGGGATTCTCGCGCTCGGATCGCTGGGTGGCTCGGTGCACCTGCTCGCGACGGGCGGAACCGAGTTTCTGCCCGAGCTCAACGAGGGGGCCCTCTACCTTACCTTCACGCTTCCGTCCAACGTGTCACTCACCGAGGGGCGCACGCTCGCGCCCGAGCTGGGTAAGGCGATCGGTCGCTTTCCGAAGGTGGAGAGCCACATGAGCCAGCTCGGACGCCCCGAAGACGGACAAGATCCGACCCTCGCGAACAACCTCGAGTACTTCGTCAAGCTCAAGCCCATGGCCGAGTGGCCCAAAGACACTCCCGATCTCGGCAGCTTGATCGCCAAGATGAACGCCGCCATGGCGGAGACGCCGGGCCTCGAGGTCAACTTCTCCCAACCCATTCGCGACAACGTCAACGAGAACATATCGGGCCAGTTCGGCCAGATCGCGCTCAAGATCTACGCCGACGATCTGAAAGTGCTTCAGCAGACCGCCGAAGCCACGAAGCAAGTGCTCGCATCGGTCGAAGGCGTGGCCGACCTCGGGATCGTGAAGAGCGGCGAGGTGCCACAGCTTCAGATCAAGCCGCGCCGTGAGTCGCTCGGCCGCTTCGGGCTCAGCATGGAAGACGTGCAAGGCTTCTTGTCCATCGCCTTGGGCGGCCAAGGTGTGGGCGAGCTGTGGGAGGGCGATCGCTCGTTTCCCATCGTGCTCAGGCTACCCGAGGCGGCGCGCGAGACGGTTGCCGAGATCTCCGCCCTGCGAGTCCCCACGCCTTCAGGTGCGCTCGTACCGCTCACGGCGATCGCCGAGGTGAGCGTCGACTACGGCCGCGCCTCGATCAACCGCGAGAACGGTCAGCGCTACGTCGGCATCCGCATGAACGTACGCGGCCGCGACCTCGGCTCATTCGTCAATGACGCGCGTGCCGCGGTGGATGCCCATGTGCCTCGCGTGGCAGGCCAGACCATGGAATGGGGTGGCGAGTACGAGTCTAAGGAGCGCGCCATGAACCGCCTGCTCGTGGTGGTCCCCGTGGCCCTCGTGATCACGCTAGGCCTCTTGTTCAACGCCTTCAGCTCGCTGCCCTTGGCGCTGCTGGTGCTGCTCAACGTTCCCTTCGCCCTCGTGGGAGGAGCGCTCGGGCTCTGGCTCATGGACATGCCGATGTCCATCGCCGCCGCCGTGGGATTCATCGCACTGGTGGGCCAGGCATCACTGAACGGGGTGCTCGTGTTGTCCGCCATCGAAGCGAAGCGCATCCGAGGCGAAGACCTCGACCAGGCCATCGTGAATGGCGCGGTAGAGCGGCTACGCGCGGTGCTGATGACCGCGGCGCTCGCCGCCTTCGGGCTCGTGCCGGCTGCGATCTCGCGGGGCATGGGTGCCGAGACGCAGAAGCCGATCGCGGTGGTGATCGTCGGTGGCACCGTGTCGGCCGCACTCTTGACGCTCGTCGTGCTGCCAGTGGTGTACCGTTCCATGATGCGAGTGATGGCGCGCTTCCGCCGCGCACCCGCAGGCGACACCATCGCGTGAGGCAGCGTCAGGCTTGAGCACTGCCCGGCATCACCCCGATCGAACCGGGCACACGAGGCTGCGACGCTGAATGCTTCGGGTGCGGCCTGCGTCGGCTGCAGGGTCCGTCACCCACCCCGAAAGCCTGCCATGCGCCCCCTCTCCGCGTTCATTCTCGTGTGCTCGACTGCCTGCTCAGGGGGCTATGCCTCCGTCGTCGAGCAGGTGGACTCGGGCACGGTCGAACAACCCGGTCCAACCGAGCCGAGCCAACCCATTGCCCCAGTAGACGCCGGTGGCACCGAGGTTCCCGCGAGTCCGTCACCTCACTCGCCCGACGACGACGCCCAAACCTCGGCACCCGGTCCTGACGCCATGGAGGGGCCCGAGCCGACACAGAACGGCCCCTGTGAGGACGCGGCCCCAGACTTCGCGTGCGGTGGCTACTCGTTCTCCCTGACTCAGACGCGCGGCTACGAGAACGTGCAACACGGCTTTGGCCATCTCGAGGCATATCCCGGCTGGCCCTTCGAGGTCGATGGGCTGGTTCGCCGGGAGTGCGTGCCCGTGGAGGATGCCAGGGTCTACCGCGGCTTCAGTCGCGTGGTGAGGGCGACGGCGGCCGACGGCGAAGACGTGCGCACGCTGGTCAGCATGGTCTCGTTGACCGGTGTCGCGACACCAGAGCTAGAGGCCTTCGCAGAGCACTCGCGACCGTCGCCGTCGAGCATGGCCTACAGCTATTCGGAGTGGCAGCAGGGCCCCTTTGCGCGCTTCGACGCCGTCGATCCCGTGTTCCGAGCAGACGCTGACTGTGGAGAGTCGTTCGTGTTCTTGGTGGGCAACTCGGCGAGCCTGGGGATCGTGATGAAGCTCGACTTTCCGAGCCCTGCGGCGCGCGAGAACTTTGTCACCCTCGCCGGGCGCAATGGAGTGAGGCGAGTTCTGCATGAGCTCGGAGCAGACATCGACGACGTGACGCGCGCGCTTTCAGAGAGCGGAGCGCACGTGAGCTTTCACGTGGCGTGCACGCCGGGACTCGCCCCCACGGTCGACGCCCTGCTACGCACGAGCGCCTGCTCGGTTCACAATCTCGCCGCTTGCAGGGAGACTCATCAGGCAGTTCTCGACGCTTACTGGAGCGAGGTCGGCCACGAGGAATCGCAGGTTTGGGAACAGTCGAGCGTCGCGTTTCGACAGTTTGCGACACCTCGCCCCTGACTCAGCGTCCCTTGCAGCTCGCGCAGCAGCTCGTGCGCATGTAGTTGGGGTTCCTGGTACACTCCCCTGCCCTGGCCCAGCTACTGCAGCTTGCGTTGCTGTCGCGACAGGTCGTATTTCCTACACCTGTGCTTCCGCCACTTCCGCAGCTCGCGCAGCAGTTACTGAGCATGTAGCCGGGATTCGCACTGCACTCTCCCCGCTTGGCCCACGCGGCGCAGTGCGTGTTGCGGTCGGTGCACTGTCCTGGAGGCGTGCCGTCGTCCACGGGTGGCTTCGTGGGCGGCTTGCCGTTGAGGGGCACGCAGAACCGATGGCCGTTGCGGTTGGTCGACGCCGTTCCGGCGGTGTAGCCGCTGCCACAGGGGTTGTTGCTGCCCGTGCGGATCATGTTCCACACGTGTCGCACGCCCGCGATGTCGTCGTTCGTGAGGGTTTTCACGTCGAAGTAGAGGTTCATGACGCCCGCCGGCTGTCCCTGAGGCGTCTGGTAGCCCGCCTCGGTGTACGTATCGCCGAGACCGAGCTGGTGCCCGTACTCGTGAAGCTCGCGCCGTAGATCGGCCCGATTCCATTCGCTGCGGCCGATCGCGTTCTTGTAGTTGTAGAACTCGGCGTAGCCCCGGTTCTGATTGGCTAGGCCGACGAGCTTGTACACCTTCAGGCCGTTGTGGGTGGTCGGGCAGGAGCTGGGACTCGCGTTTCCGACCATGTACAACTCGATCTGGTCGACAGCCCAACCAGGCTGCCCGCGCAAGACGTCGTTCCAAGTGTTGATGGCCTGCTGCTCGACGCGCATGTAATTCTGACGGGCCGCGTCCGTGACCGCGAACTCTGCCGTCACGCAGACCGGATAGCGGATGCGGGCTCCCTGGGACTTGGCCGCCCGATCGTACTCCCGGAGAATCGAGTACTGGATCGTGGAGAGAACGCTGTACTTGGAGATGCTATCGTCTGAATCCTCTACGGAGGCATCGAGCAGGGATGTCTCGAGAGCATCGGACTCGACCGGGGCACAGGCTGCTGTGCACAATAGGTTCACAGCTGTGCTCACTTGCAGCACGGTTCGCACGACGCTCATGGGGCCCTCCCGCTCTCGTTTGGTCACCTCCCCATAGCTGTCGTACGCCCCCGGTCGCCTTCGCCGAAAGCGCGCGACGCCCTACTCGTCGTCCTCGAGGGTGGGCAAGATGGGCGCCGCATCTTCAGGATTGAGCACGCGCAGCTCGTTCTGCAGACTGACTGTGAACTGGAACAGGTCCTGACGTCGATCGAGCCGCGGGGTGACGCTGCCCGCCGAGCGCGAGCGATAGAGGTCGCCGATGTCGAGGTCGGCGACGAGCATCGTCTCCACGTTGCTGTCGGCCTGGGCGTGAATGCCGTCGCGCGCGAACTCGAAGTCGCTCGGGGAAAAGATCGCGGCTTGTCCGTAGTGGATGTCCATCGCGGGCACGCTCGGGAGGTTACCGACCACGCCGGCGGTGACGACGAAGATCTGGTTCTCGATGGCGCGCGCCTGACAGCAGTAGCGAACGCGCGCGTGGCCCTGGCGATCGTCGGTGCAATAGGGCACGAAGATGATCTCGGCGCCTGCGTCGCTGAGGTAGCGAGCCGTCTCGGGAAACTCCGAGTCGTAGCAGACGAGCACGCCCACCTTGGCCTTCGACGTGGGGATCACGCGCAGCTCGCTGCCGCCTTCGATGCCCCAGAAGCGCTTTTCCGAGGGCGTGATGTGGATCTTCGGCTGCAGAACGATGCGGCCATCGGGGAACACGATGGGGGCCACGTTGTAGATCGTGCCATCGCGCCGCACGGGATGGGTGCCCGCGATGATGAACAGGCCGAAACGCTGGGCGAGGTCTTTGACCAACCCGAAGAGCTCGTCCTCGAGATCGCACAGCCGCGCGATGCCCTCGCGTGGCGGCAGGTTCTTGAGCGCCTCTTGCGACAGAAGCTGCATGCTCGTGAACTCGGGAAACACCACGAAGTCGGCGCGATACTCGGCCGCAGTCTCGACGAAGTAGGTGATCTGACTCGCGAACTCGGCGAAGTCAGCCACCTTGCGCACCTGGTACTGCACGGCCGCCACGCGCACCTTGCGCCGCGCGTCGTCGTCGAGGGGCTTGTAGTCGGGATTGAGCCACTCGATGAACGTGGCGTGGTTGCGGCTCATCGGATCGGCGATGTAGTTGCGCAGGATGCCGCGCACGACGAAGCCCTCGCGCAGCTGAAAGCTGAGCACGAGGTCTTTGAGCTCAGCGCGCTCGACGGCGCGCACGTACTGCTCGGGCGTCATCGAGGTCGCATGTTCCGAGTAGCCGTGCAGGCGCCCGCCGGCGATCACGCGCCGCAGGTTGAGCTTCTGGCACAAGCTGCGCCGCGCTTCGTAGAGCTCGTGCCCCACGCCGAAGCTGCGCGCGTCCGGATGCACGTAGACGTCCGCCCCGTACAAGCTGTCGCCCTGCGGATCGTGGTTGTGAAAGTAGCCGCCGTCGGTGATGCCCGAGTAGGTGTGGGGACGGTAGTCGTCGTGACCGAGGCGCACGATGAGGCTCGACACCGCACCGACGATCTCTCCGTCGAGCTCGACCACGATCTGGCCCTCGGGAAACAGCCTCAAGTGATTTCGAAGCTGGCCGCGGTTCCACACCACGTTCTCCTCGACCATGCTCGGAAAGCAGACCTTGTTGAGCTCGATCAGCCGAGGGATGTCCTCTGCCGTGGCCAAACGCATGTGAGCTGTGCCGCGCGGTGTCTCGAAGGTCCAAAGGTCCACCGGGTCATTGTGCAGAAAGCAGCGCAGACCGCAACCACGGTAGTGGCTCTGTGCGCCTCAGTGCTCGAAGCGCACGACGGGCTTCGCTCCCGAGAGGCCCTGGGCGTGCACCCAAATGGCCTCATCGCGCCTGAGCTCACCCAAGAGCGGCACCTCGCCCGACACCCATAGATGGCCCTCAAAGCTCAGCGCGTCGCCCTCGACGCTGCCGCGCACATTCTCGACCCTGGCGCTCACCACGCTGCCGAGGGGGGCGTCCACGAAGGGCAGGGATACTTCGTTGATCGTGAAGCCCTTGGGCACGCCAGGCCGCAGCGTGAGCCCCCGAGCCACCACCAGCGCACGCTCTGACACCGACAGCTCGAGCTGGCCGATCGAGAGCTCGGTCCATGGCAAGGTCCCGAGCTCCGACAGCACATGGGCGAGCACCGACAGCCGCTCGGGCACGCGAAGCAGGCCGAGCACCCGATCGTCGTTCGCGGGCGGTGCCCCCTTCGGCAGCGCGCGCAGATGGATGCGCAGCGAGGGTACCGCGAGCGCACGCGGCGCACGCGCGCCCACGCGCACCCGCACCGCTTCGAGGAGCTCCACGCGTACTCCGTGCGGTCCGCTCAGCTCACAGCTCGTCTCGTGAACGAGCGCGCGCAGCGGCGGGAACTGCAGCGTCACGCTCAGCCGCTCGTCACAGCGTACGCCGTGAGCCAAGAGCTCTCGACGCAGAAACCAGGTGCCCACCAGGTGGCCGCCAACGAGCAGCGTCATGACGAGCATGGCGAGCGCGAACACCGCCCATATCGCAACGCCGCGTCCCTTGCTCGCCACGTCGAGAGCCTAACAGCACGACGTATCGCGCGTCGACG
>CAYNOM010000083.1:10900-15273 GCA_964398415.1 uncultured Polyangiales bacterium
CCTCATTCCACTCGTATCCATGGCAGTCGTGGACATAGTCCTTGTGCTGGATCCATAGCGCGTCCATGCCCTCTGGGGTGTTCTCCCAGACGTACTCTACGTCCCAACGCTGGGCTGGATCCTTTTCAGCGGACATCAACAGCATGGTTACATTTGGATTTACTTTTGCGGGGCTCGACGAGTCAAACCCCGGAAAGTACTTCGACTCTTCGAATATGCTGGTGGCCTGATCGAACGGCTTGGCCACGTCCAAGCACAGACTGAAAGCGCATACTTCAGTGTCCACATCGAGGTCTGCGGCTTCGAAATGGAATCCTGGCATCATCGGAAAAATGCACTGAACATCCTCGCGCTGACCCAGCAAGATCGCTCCAGAACCGCCGGCGGAGTGACCGCCTGCACACGCCTTGGTCTGCGAAACGTGGCCCTCTAGCGCGTCGTAGCGCACGTCGCCCGTTCCGGCGTTCAGCGCTCTCGCGAAATCGAGACATTGGCCCATCCAACGGCCGTCCATGTTGAACCGCCCGTTCGGCTTCTTGTCGAGCGGCGTCCAGTTGATTGGGTTCAATGTGTCCGTAATCCCCCAGTCGTCGATGTCTGTGGTGTCCGTGATGACCGCGACGAAGCCGTGCGAAGCGAGGTGCTCCATGGCTACCTCGTAGTCGGTGACATCCGCGCTCGTTCCGGTGCCATAGACGACGACCGGATGCTGCTCGCCGCTTCGGTCGAGCTCGGCGCCCGACGGGTGAAAGATCACGCATCCTGGGTGATCACTGTCGGCGCCGATCGCGCTGATGACGGTGCTGCCCGAAAAGGCCTTGCGCTCGACGCTGCCCGCGTAGCCACCGGGGAGCGACGGGTCAGTGACCGCTGGGCTTGGACTTTCGTCTGCGGCCGCCGTGGCTTGCCCCAGGCCATCGTCCCCCGTCTCCGGGGCGGAGGCGAGCTGTTCTGCGGCGCGGTCGTTGGCACTGACTCCGGGTTCCGAGGAGCAACCCGAGGCCCACAATGCCATCTGCAGAGAGGCGGCTGCGCAGGGGCCGAGGACGCCACGTCGCGTCGTACGTGAACCAGGAGCTCTTGTCGACAACATCGGTCGTTCCCTTCCCCTCGAGAGGAGAGCGCTAACGATCGTCATTGTCGAACAGTGCGCTACTGCTTCGCCGCTGCTCCATCACGATTGCATCTCGGCGCAGCGCTCGCGGCTTTGGGCCCGCGCACGCTCAGCGAGTCGAGAGAACAGCCTCGAGGCTGTCGCACAGGGCGCGCGCGATGAATCTGCGCCGGGGGCGGGGCCCGAGCAGAAGCGCCTGATTGAGCTCGAGCTCGAAGCCGAGATAGCGGGGCCCGAGGCCCCTACGCAACCAGGTCGTGAAGCCATCTGCAGCCCCTCGATAGGGATAGTTGAGGCGTACGCGAAGCTCAGGCACCCGTGCCTTCAACGCGTGCTGCAGGCTGAGGCCGAAGCGGCGCTCGAGAGGTCGCGCGGGGTCGTACAAGAGGCCCACGTCCGCACGACGCAGCTCCCCGTCGAGCACGGGCGTGAAGCTGTGCACCGCTACGTGCAGCACGCGCTCGCGCCGGGCGAGCTCCTTTTGCAGCGCCTGCTCGACGCGGTCGCGGTGTGGTGTGTAGTGACGCGAGAGCAAAAGCTCGCGCGCCTCGGGCGACAGCGCGCGGCTGAACGCGGAGTAGAGCCCGGGGTGCCCGATGGAGCGATTGACCTCGACGAGCAGTCGCGTCACCCGCTGCGCGTGGAGCGGAAGTGAAAAGTGGCGCGCGAGGGCCTCTGCGACCGCAAGCGCGCCCGGGTCGAAGCCCCGATGGCTCTCGAGGGCGCGCTTGGCCGCTGCGCTACGAAAGAGCTCGGCGTAGGCCTTCGGCACCCGGTTTCCCGCGTGCTCGCAGCTCAAGACGAGCCCCAGCTTGCCTACCAAGCGCTTCAAGGCACAAACATGCGTCCTTCGCGCAGGCAGTCGGCGAGGCTCCGGTAAACCTCGCGCAGGCTCGCACGATCGGGTGCGCTCACCGATGGCCCGAGTGCCCTACGAATGCGCCGGGCCAGACAGCCTTGCTCGAGCAGCGTCTCGAGCTGCGGCAGGGCGTGGGCCGCGCCGGGCTCCTTTTGCACCACGCCCTCGATCAGGTGCTGCCACAGCTCCTTGGCCTGCGCGCGGCGGCCCGGAAAGCCAAACAGTGCGAGGTAGTCGGCATCGTCGATCAGCGCTTCGTCCGCATCACGGATCGACAGCGCGAGCAACTCGGACAGGCGGCGCTCGTCCCAGCCACGCTGACGCTCTCGACTCTCGAAGCGTTCTTCCGCGACTGCCTTCACGACGCGCGTCACCGCCTCCGCGATCGACAGATCAGCCTTCGGACACTCCTGCACGTCGAGCACGCGGATCTCGATGGCCATGCGATCGAAGCGCGCGATGCAACCCCGCGCGTTGACCCACTCGTCGCGCAGCACGCCCTCCGGATCGAGCTCGGCCATGTCATCGTAGATGCGCTGCAGGATCACGCGCTCGTAGTCGCCGCGCGTGAACACCGCCTCGGGCACCACGAGCCCCGTCACCGAGGGAATGCGATCGGCATTGCGGCGATAGACCGCAAGGCGCGTGTCGAGATCGGCGCGCACGAGGCCGTCGCTCAGGGGCGAGCTGGCCGACAGGGCCGGCAGGATCGGCAGCACGAGGCGAATCGCCGCGTGCAGGCGACCGAACTCGTCGTCGCCCTGAAAGGGCAGGTTGATGTGCATGCTCTGCAGGTTGGCCCAGCCGTGGCCCTTGCAGTCGAAGATGCGATCGAAGGTCTGGTAGATGATGTCGTTTTCGTGCGGCCAGAGCTGAAGCTCGCGATGGGGATCCATCCAGGGATGCATGGCGCTCGGCAGAATGCGCGCAGACATCGGGGAAAGCAGCTGCTCGATCTCGGAGAGCCCCGCGTCGAACTGCTCCGCCACCCCGGCGAGGGACGACACGGGTCCGTTCGTCTTGAGCTCGATCACGTGCAGCGAAAGCTCGTTCGACCAGGCGATGGGGCCGCGCTCGACCTCGAGCTCATACCCGCCCCCCGCTTGCTTGAGCACCTCGTCGGCGATGGGCCGCACGTCGAGCGATTCGCCATCGACGATCATGTACTCGAGCTCGATGCCGTAGGCCTCGAACAGATGCAGCCCGCTCACAGCCGTCCCTCCTGGCCACGACGCTCGAGGCGAGCGTAGAAGCTGCGCATGATGGCGAGATACAGCTCGTCGCCGATCACCTCGTCCTCGACGCCCGCTTCGATGCTGGGATTGTCGTTGATCTCCATGACGCGCAGACCCCCGTCGAGCTCCTTGATGTCGACCCCGTAGAGGCCGCGACCGATCAGCCCTGCCGCACGCACGGCGAGATCGACGACGCGCGAGGGCGCCGCCTCGACGGGCATCGTCTCGTGCTTGCCGTAGCGGCGTCGGGTAGCCCCGTCCGACTTCTGAATCTGCCAGTGGCCGCGTGCCATGTGATACTTGCAGGCCCAGAGAGCGCGCCTGTCGAGCACCCCGATGCGCCAATCGAAGGTGGAGGGCACGTACTCCTGCGCGACCACGAGCTCCGAGTCGCGAAAGAACGTGTCGAGATGTTGCTTCAGCTCGACCGCATCCTTGGCTTTCACGACACCTGAGGAAAACGAGCTATCGGGCCGCTTGAGCACACAGGGAAAGCCGAGGATGGCTCCCACGTCGGCCGCGTTGTCCTCGTGAACGATCAGCGTCCTCGGACAGGGGATGTTGTTCTTCTCGAAGAGCTCGGCTTGGTACACCTTGTTGGTGCAGCGCACGATCGACTCCGGATCATCCATCACGATCAGGCCATCGGCCTCGGCGCGGCTCGCGAAGCGATAGGTGTGATGGTTGACCGCCGTCGTCTCGCGGATGAACAGGGCGTCATACTCACCGAGCCGGCCGAAGTCGCTCTTGCTGATCGTGGAGGCGGCGATCCCGACCTTGGCCGCAGCCCGGATGAAGCGCTGAATCGCCTTCTCGTTCGAGGGCGAGTCGACCTCGCTCGGGTTGTAGAGAATGGCCATGTCGTAGCGCGCGCGCTTGGGGCTCGACAGGCGAGGACGGGTGAAGAAGCGCTGCGCCTGCTCGATGACGAAGCCGCTGTGGTACTCGGGGATGTCGCTCGCTGCGATGGGACGCAGGTTGGCGAGCCGCCACTGATCGGTGCGCACGAACTCTGCACGCAAGAGGGGCGCGGGGAAGTGATTGAACAGCGCCTGCGACAAGCGGTCGTAGCGCTTCGAGATGTTACGACCGAAGTAGATGCTGAGCTCGAAGGTCTCCGAGCGTAGCGGACCCAAGGCCTGTTGCACCTGCTGCTCGAGGTCTT
>CAYNOM010000084.1:0-4557 GCA_964398415.1 uncultured Polyangiales bacterium
CCCCGATCCCGATGCGCTGCCCTTGCCCATGGGCATGCTCGAAGACACGAGCACCGGCACGCCCACGGTCGTGCGCTCGATGGTGGCTGAACCGAACTCCGTGGTCATGGGCGTCAGCGCCACGCGCTCTCCGATCTGCCTGGCCGGCACGATCGACAACAACGCGATTCTCGGCTCCCGCTTCCGTGCCACGGGTGCCTCGGGCGGTGGCGAGTACGAGCTGCGCGCCAATCTCGGTGGCGACGGGGGTGAGACCACGAAGGGCTCCCAGCTCAAGCAGTTCAGGCGCAAGCTGAAGGTCGAGAAGCACACGAAGCTCGTGGGCTTTGCGGGGTCGATCGAATGACGCGCTCACGTTGGCTCTGTGCGTGCTCGTTGTGCGCGCTCCTCGCCTGCTCGCGCAGTGAGCCTGCGCCTCAGCCCGACGTGGCGACGCAGCGAAAACCGCTCGCGCAGGACGCGGTGGCCAAGGTTGAGACACCCAAGCCCGCGCCCTCGCCCTACGACAAGCTGGGCAACCTCTTGCCCTCGGGTGCCCAGATCGACTGGCTCGAGCTGCCGCGCGGGGCCGAGAAGAGCGATGTCTCTCATGGCGAGGATTACGTGTACGAGGCGCGGGGCATCCCGCTCGACCGTGTGCTCGCGTTCTTCGGTGCGCGCCTTTTGCCTTCGAAGGTGGAGCGTCTCGGCGAGGGCAACCTCTTCGCGCAGGCCATGCCCCCCTCGGGCGACAAAAGTGCCGTGCGCATGGACGTGACCGTGGTCTCCGGCAGTGAGCCCGGCGCGGTGCGCATTCACATCCGCCGGCGCGTTCAAGGCAATGTGCTGCCGAAGTTCACGCCCGACGACGCGCGCAGCGTGCTCGCGAAGGAACGGCGCAACGCCGAGTAGCGGGCAATCCGAGCTGCTCGCGGTATGCTGCGCGCGATGCGGCTCGCGGTGTACGTTCTGACCTCCTGGCTCGTGCTGCTGAGCCCACCCACGGTCGATGCGCAGGGCGAAGCCACGCTGATTGACGCCTCCGAAGGGCCGTCGGCTGCGCTGCGCGCGCGTGCCGAGCGTCTGACCGCGCGTCTCGCGAAGACGAGCGACCCGGCCGCCAGCACGGCCCTCGAGCAGGGAAGGCTCGCCCTGTCGCGCGTCGAAGAGGCCCGGCTACGCGGCGACGTCGAGGCGGCGGTGCGGGGGGAGCGCGTCGCCGATGCCGCGCTGACCCTCGCCGAGCGGCGCCTCGCGTTGACCCTCGAGCGGCGGGCCATGGATGGGGCGAAGAGCCGCGCGCGCGACGCGCGGATGCGCGTCGAGGCGGCCCGCGCGGCCCTCGAAGCCGCGAAAGCCGCGGCGGCGGAGGCTGCGGAGTGAAGCGCGCGCTGCTCCTTCTTTGCCTCGTGCTGCTCGGATGTGGGCCGGCCGTGCCGCGCACCCGCGGCGCCTTCGATGCCGAACGCCTGGCCCGCGCTCGCGCCCTGCGTGTCGAGCAGCGCGCCCCGCTGTTGTACGAAGCTGCGGAGCGCGCCCTGTCGGATGCCGCCGAGCTGGCCGATCCAGACGCGCGCGCCGAGCTCGAGACCGAGGCCCGCTTGTGGCTCGAAGCCGCGATCACCGAGTGCGAGCGCAGCGATCTCAACGCCGAGCGGCTCCTGCTCGAGCGTCAGATCGAGGAGTCGTACCGTGCGGCCATCCGCGATACGGAGGCTGCACGTGCGCTGGCCGAGCAGACCTCCGTGCGCGCCACGGCGCGGGCCGTGCGCGAAGAGGCCCAGCGCGCCCTCGAACGCGCGGCCACGATCCCGGCGCGCAGGCCCAAGCTCGCGCCCGCAGACGAGCGTCGCGCGGCCGAGGCGCTCGTCGAGCGCGCGCGCCTCGTGTTGGCCACGGCGCGTGCCATGGGCGCGACCCCCGGCTTGGTGCAAGACGCCGAGGTGGCGCTGCAGCGAGCCCAGGGCTTGCTCGAGAAGGCTCCCGACCGCGCGCTCGCCCAGGCCGACGCGGCCTTGTCGGTCGCGCTCGCCACGCTCGCCGACGTGCGCAAGCGCAGCGCCGCGCCGAGCGCGGCTGAGCGACGGGCCCTGGCCGAGGAGGGCGTCACCGCCGGGGCCGTGCTCTCACGGGACGACCGGGGCCTCTTGCTCTCGATCGACGGCGCCTTCGACGTGCGCGGCCAGCTGTCCTTCTCGGGCCGCCGCCAGCTTTCGCGGCTGTGCGCGCTCGCCACGGCCCACCCCCACGGGCCCGTGCGCCTGACGTTCGCAGCAGCGAGCGAAGCCCGGGGCCGAGCGGCGCAGGCCACCCTCGCGCGCGAGCTGCCGCGGCTCGGCTGCAAGGGCGAGCGCTTCGGTGTCGACCTGCGTTCGGGCGCTCGGGATGGGCTCGAGCTGTCGTTCTCCGCCTATTAGGACGCAACAGATGGCGCTCGTGCACCTTCGGGGTTGGGATGCGTCGGCCTTCGCTGAGAGCCCCTGGTACTTTCCCCTGTCCGACCTGCTCGCGCGCTTCGTGGGACGGCCGAGCTTTCCGGGGCCGGCCGAGCTCGACCGCCTGCTCGCCGAGTCGGCCGAAAGGGCGGGGCTCACCCCGCTGCGCGTCGCCCACTGCCCACCGAAGAAGAAGCTGCGCAGAAAGCGCCGCACGGAGATCGACCTCGACGCCTTGTACGACGTGCGCATCGTCGAGCACGGCGAGGTGCCGACGCGCACAGACGACTGGCACGACTTCTTCAACGTGCTCGCGTTCGCGGCCTTTCCACGCGCCAAGCGTGCCCTGCACGCGCGTCAGTGCGCGGTCCTGCGCGCGCGGCTCAGCCCGGGCCAGACCCGGCTACCGGGGGTGCGCACCCGCGAACAGGACGCACTCACCATGCTCGACGAGGGCGGCGCGCTCGTGGCTTGCACAGCGTCGGCCCATGAGGCGCTCGTGGCCGAAGGACAGGAGCTCGGTCAGGCCCTCCGAGACGCGGTCGACGCGGGGGCTGCGCGCATCGTGCCCTTCGGACATGCCCTGTTCGAGCACCTGGTGGAGCGCCTGCCGTGCCCGCTTGCGGTACCCACCTTGATTCGTGTCGACTACCCGTGTGCCCCCGTGCCTCGGCTGCGCGACGAGCTCGATCGCGCGCTCGCGGGGCAACTCGAGGATCGAGCACGCTTTGTTGCGCCCCACCGCATCAAGGGTCTCGAGCTCGGCTGAAAGCTTGTTCGAGGCGCAGGTGGGGGCTACGCTGCCCACGAGCGCGCGGCGCCCGTTTCGTGCGGCGCCCGCTCGGAGAGAGAACTGTGAACATCAAGCGCTTGCTCGGTCCCGCACGGGTCTGTGCGCTGCTCGTGCTAGGGGTGCTGGGCAGTCCGCTCGCGGCCCACGCCGACGCTCCCTACGACGACCGCCACAAACAACTCGCCGCCAAGGTGATCTCCCAAGGCAAACGCGCCGAGGCGGCCATCGACCTCCTGCGCATGGCCCGCTACGCCGAGGACGTCGATCCCGATGTGGCGCTGGGTCTGTATCAGCGCATCGCGAGCCAGCGCAGCGTCGATGTGCAGCATCGGGTCTACGCCGCACGCCGCGTGGCCTGGGATCTGCGTCGCACGGGCGACGTGAAAGGCTCGGTCCAGGGCTTCGACGCCCTGGGCTACGTACGCGCGTTTCGCGTGCTCGGGCCCTTCGACAACGAGGGCAAGCGCGGGTTCGACACCGCGCTGCCGCCCGAGGAGAAGCCGCTCGCTGCGGTCAAGCTCGAGGCCACCTATCAGGGTCGCGAGCGCCTCGTGCGTTGGCGCGTGTTGCCCGAGATCGTGCAGGGCGGCTACGTGAGCTTCGATGCCGTGTTCCGACCCGCCGAGAACGTGTGCGCCCTGGCGGAGACGAGTCTCAGCGTCGACAAGGCGGGTCCGATCCGCCTGTGGTTTGGCGGCGGCGGCGCGACCAAGGTTTACTTCAATGGCGTCGAGGTGCTGCGCGACGCCGCCTATCGCGCCCCCCACCCCGATCGCAGCGTGGCCCTGGTCGAGGCGCGGGCGGGGGACAACCGCGTCCTGATCAAGAGCTGTGTCACCAGCGGAACCTGGGGCTTTTACCTGCGTGTGGGCGATGCCCGCGGTGAGCCCCTCGTGGTGGCGGCGGATGCCATGCGGCTCGACGCGCTCGCGGACAGCCCGGCGACAGCGACCAAGGCGCGCGTAAAGCCGCCCGTCAGCGTGCTCGACCAGCTCGAACGAGCGGCGAGCGGCGACAAACCCACGGCGGAGGCGCTCGAGCGCCTGGCTCGCTTTCTCAGCTACACCGGCTCCGACGACCCGGCTGAGCGCAGGGCACGCCAGCTCGCGCTGCGCGCTGCGGAGCTGTCGCCGAGCGCCTCACGCTACCTATTCGCGAGCGCCCTCGCCGAGGAGCGCTACGAGAAGATGCGCTTCATCGCCAAGGCCGAGGCCCTGTCGCCGCGTGATCCCGAGGTGATCATCGCGCGCGCACGCATGACGAGCACGGGTCCCGATCCCGAGCGCGCCCTGCCCATGCTCGATGCCGTGCCTGCCCGTGGCGTTCCAGGGCTCGAGGCCGACCAGCTCC
>CAYNOM010000084.1:4573-14656 GCA_964398415.1 uncultured Polyangiales bacterium
TCGCTGCTGCGTCAGCTCGGGCTCGACGACACTGCGCTCGACGTGGCCACGCGTGCCCTCGAGCGCGCGCCCCGTTCTTCCGGCTGGCTCTCGATCACGATCGATCTTTCCGACCGCGGCCAGCGTCGAGACACGGTGGTGGCCGCGTGCGAAAAGCTGCTCGCCCTGCGTGAAGACCACTTCGGCGCGCGTCGCAAGCTGGTCGACGACGCCGTGTCGCGGCAGCGCTTCGACGAAGCGATCGCCCACGCGGAGGCCCTCGTCGCGCTGTTTCCCGCCGACGAACGCAAGCTCGTGTACGCGGCCGAGGTCTACGAGGCGGTCGGGCGCGACGATCTCAAGATCGCGATGTTGCACCGTGCCCTCGACGTGGCGCCCGAGAGCGAGCCCTTGCACGTGGGCCTGGGACGCGCGCTCTTGCGCTCGGGGCAGACGGAGGCTGCGTCCGACGCGCTTCGCACCGCCCTCGCGCTCAAGCCCCAGGATGCGGGTGCTCGCGAGCTCCTCGAGCAGCTCGCGCCTGCGCCACGACTCGACGAAAGCTACGCGCTCGATCAGAAGAGCCTGCTCGAGCGGCGGACGACGAGCCGCGATCATCCGGTGACGATCCTGCAGTCACTCACCGTGAACACGGTGTTCGACAACGGGCTCGGCTCGCACTTCGTGCAGTTCGGCGCCCAGGCTCACGACGAGGAGGGCGCCCGTCGCCTCCGGGCACGCTCGATCCAGTTCGATCCCGAGTCGCAGCGCGTCGAGATTCGTCTCGCACGCGTGTACCGCGCCGACGGCCGCGTGCTCGAGGCCACCGAGACCTACGAGCAGACGCTGGGCGAGCCCTGGTACCGCATGTACTACGACACGCGCGCGCTGGTGGTGGTGTTTCCCGACCTCGAGCCCGGTGACAGCGTCGAGCTGCGCTATCGCGTCGACGACGTGGCGCCGCGCAACCTGTTTGCCGACTACTACGGCGACATGCACTTCTTCCAGGGCGGCGAGCCGCGCGCCCACGTCGAGTACGTGTTGATCACGCCGACGAAGCGCAAGTTCTACTTCAACGAGCCGAAGCTCGCAGGGCTCAGTCACGACGAGAGCGTGCGTGGCGAGCAGCGCATCGATCGCTTTGCAGCCGAAAACGTTCCCGCCTTGAAGCCCGAGCCCGATCTGCCTGGCTATACGGAGATCGCAGCGTACCTGCACGTGTCGACCTACCGCGCCTGGGAGGACGTGGGTCGCTGGTACTGGGGCCTGATCCAAGACCAACTCTACGCCGACGAGAGCCTCAAGGCGACCGTGCGCGAGCTCGTGCGCGGCACCGATGACAAGGCCGAGATCGTGCGGCGCATCTACGGTTGGGTCGTGAAGAACACGCGCTATGTGGCCCTCGAATTCGGCATTCATGGTTACTTGCCGTACCGGGTGCCGGACATCGTCCGACGAGGCTTCGGCGACTGCAAAGACAAGGCCTCGTTGATCTACACCATGCTGCGTGAGGCTGGCATCGAGGCGCGCATCGTCCTGACGCGTACCCGACGCAACGGCGCGATCACGGATTTGCCCGCCTCACTCTCCGTGTTCGATCACGCGATAGCCTACGTGCCCGAGCTCGATCTGTATCTCGATGGCACCGCGGAGCACAGCGGCACACGCGAGCTGCCGGCCGCAGATCAGGGCGTGACGGTGCTGCTCGTCGGCCCCAAGGACGCGACGCTCACGAAGACGCCGGTGCTGCCGTCGAGCAGCAATCGAAGGACGCGCAGCATGCGCATCGAGCTCGCGGCCGATGGCGCGGGCAAGGTCGTGGCGGACGAATCGGTCGCGGGCGTCGAGGCTGCGGGCTATCGGCAGACCTATCAGGCCGAGGGCACGCGCAAAGAACGCTTCGAGCGCTCGCTTTCGGGAGTCTACCCGGGTCTCACGCTCGAGCAGCAGACCTTCACCGGGCTGTCCGACATCGAGCAGGACATCGGCATTCGCTACAGCTTGAGCGCACCGCAGCTCGCGCGCGTCGAGGGCAAAGACCTGCGCATCGCCGTCACGGCCGTGCGCGAGCTTCTGCGTGAGATGGCGCCCATCGCGGAGCGTACCTATCCGCTCGAGCTCGGCGTGCGCCGCAGCTATCGCGAAGAGCGAACGCTGGTCGCACCCGCGGGCTACGTGATCAAGCAGCTGCCCGCGGGCGGAGAGGTCAAGAGCCCCTTTGGACGTCTCAGCATTCGCAACGAGGCCAAGGGGCGTGAGGTGGTGTCACATACCGAGCTCGACTTCGAGGTCGATCGCGTGCCCCCCAAGGACTACCCCGCCTTCAGACGCTTCATCGAGCAGGCCGACGAGCTGCTCCGCCAGCGCGTGGCCTTCGCCCCGGAGAAATCATGATGCGCTCCATGCGCTTTGTTCTGTTCGTCTGCCTGTTCGTCTCTCTGCTCGGCTGTAAGGGCAAGGGGGCCGAGCATCCGAAGTCTTTGCGAGCCATCGACGTGCTGCGCGTGCGGGCCGAAGCCGAGCCTTCGAACGCGGCGTTGTGGACCGAGCTCGCGCTCTCGGAGCGCTTCGACGACGGCGGCGAGCCCGCTCGCGCCCAGAAGGCACTCGAACGTGCCAAGAGCCTGAAGGGCAATGCGCTCCGGCTGTCGTTCACGGAGGCCGAGGCGCACGTGCTCGAGGGCCGGCCCTCCCAGGCGCTCGACGCCTACTTCAAGGTGTTGCAGCTCGCGCCGGGCTCGTCGGACCCCTTGGCGGCCGGCATCGCCGAAGCGTCGCTGTCGTCGCTTTCCGACATGAACGACGCGGTCGACGACTACCGCCCGAGGCTCGAAAAGGCGCTCGAGGAGCTGGCCTCGAAGGCCGGGCAAATCGGCTTGAATGCGGCCCATCAGCTGCGGATGCAGCGCCTCGGACGCGCCCTGTTGCGTGGTGACGTCGCGGCGGCAGAGCGCGAGGCCGAGCTTGCCGGCTGCGTGCAGAAGGTCGACGTGGCAGGCCCCTTCGGGCCGCGTGAGATGCTCGGCTTCGACGAGACACTGAAGGCGGAGAAGGGGGCGCTCGAGCAGAGCTACGACCTCGGCGTGGGTCGCGGCACCCAACCGACGCGACGTGTCGAGACGCGCCGCTGCGTGGTCGCCCTGGGCCGCGGTGCACGCGAGGCCTTGGGCGGCACGAGCATCGTGCGCGCCGAGGTCGACGTAAAGCAGGCCGGTCCGCACGCCCTCAGGCTCGAGTCTCCGAACAGCATCGTGGTCTGGGTCGACGGCAAGGAGGTGGTGCGCCTCGATCTGCGCCGCGAGCGCAGCGTCGGTGTGCGCTACGTGCCGCTTACGTTGAGCGCGGGCCGGCACGAGATTCGCGCCAAGGTGACCACGCGTCATCCGAATCCGGCCCTGTCTCTCGCCCTCGTGAAGGCCGACGCTGCACAGGTCGCTGCGTCCGAGGTCCCAACTCCAAACAGCCCCTTCGCTCGCTACCTCGTGGGCAAGCTCCTGTTGTCGCGCGGCGATGCGGTGTTCGCCCGTGAGGTCTTTCGCGTCGCGCGCGCGAGCGAGCCGCCGGCGGCCGTGAGCGTGATGGAAGCCGCGGCCGTGCTCGCCGATCCGTTGCGGCCGGCCGAGCTGCGTCGCGATCGCGCGCGTGAGCTGCTTCGGCGCACCGCCCTGCGCGAGCCCAGCGCTTGGTATCCCGTGGTGGGCTTGGCCGCGCTCGACGCCGCCGACGGTCGCACGCTCGAAGCGATCGAGGCCCTGCGCGAGGCGCTCGAGCGCTTCCCCGAGGTGATGGCGATTCGCACGAACCTGATCGAGCAGCTGCGCGCGCGCGAGTGGAACGAAGAGGCGGACCGCGTCCTCGATGCGCTTCGCGTCCGCATGCCGAATGCGTGCGCGGTGACGGCGCAGCTTCTGAGCTCGGCGCGTGCGCGCTCGCGGGCCAAGGAGATAGCCGAGCTCACCGAAGAGATCATGCGCTGCGATGCGACGTCGACAGCGCGCCTTTCTCTTTTGCGCGCGACGCGCCGCTATGACGAGGCAGCCGATGAGCTCGCGCGCCTGGTGAGCCTCGGGGACGTGCTCGATCCCGCCCAGGCGCTCTCGGTCGAGCTGCAGCTCGCCGAGCTACGCGGGGATGAAGCGCGTCGCGCAGCGCTGCGTGCCAAGCGCGCTGAAGAGTGGCCCGAGCGCCCCGATGCCGTGCTCGATCGAGCCGACGTGCTCGCGATCCAGAAGGGGCGCCCACAGGCCCTCTCTTACTTGGCGAGCGCGATCGAGGCCCGACCCGACGACCTGTACGAGCTGCGTCACGTCGCCGAGGCCCTGGGCGGCGAAAACCTCTTCTCGGGCTTTCGCAAGAACGGTGCGGAGGTGATCGCGGCCTTCGAGGCGTCGGGCCGGAGCTACACCGAGCCGCAGGTGCTGGTGCTCGATTACACCGTGGTGCGCGTGTTCGAGGACGGCTCGAGCGTCGATCTCACGCACAACATCATGCGCATGCAGAGCCAGGAAGCCGTCGACGAGAACGGCGAGTTCGGCGTGCCCTCCGGGGCGCGCCTCTTACGCCTTCACACCATCAAGGCCGACGGGACGCGCCTCGAGCCCCAAGCGATCGACGGCAAGAACACCCTGTCTCTGCCGAACTTGGCGCCGAACGACTACGTCGAGTTCGAGTTCATGCGCGCCGAGACGCCCTCGGTGGGCTTTCCGGGGGGGTTCCTAGGAGACCGCTTCTACTTCCGCAGCTTCGAGGTTCCCTTCGATCACAGCGAGCTCGTGGTGATCTTGCCCGCCTCCGTCGAGCCGGTGATCGACCCGCGCGGGCCTGCGCCAGAGACGATCCTCGAGACCAAGGACGGTCTCAAGGTGCTGCGCTGGGCTGCGCGAGAGAGTCGGCCCCTGCCGGCCGAGCCGCTCAGCGTGTCCTCGCGCGAGTTTCTGCCCTCGATCAACATCGGCTTTCGAGCTGATTGGCCGGCTTACGTCGAGAGCTTGCGCGACCTTCTGGCCGACAAGGATCTCTACGATCCCGAAGCCGACCAGATGGTGCGCGGGCTCTTGAAGGATCTTGCGGGGGCGCCCGCGTCGCGTCGCGCCCAGCGGCTGTTTCGCTGGGTCACCGAAGAGATCGAGGCGACCGACGACGTCTTCGGTCTCGCGCCCGCCATGCTCGCGGCACGCACGGGTAGTCGGGAGCGGGTGCTGCGCTACATGCTTGGCCTCGCGGGAATCGAGAGCGAGCTCGCGCTGGTGCGCGGTGCCGAGGCGGACCACACGAAGGCCCTGTTGCCCGACCCCGATACGTTTGGCTACCTCTTGCTCCGCGTGCAGACCGAACGCGGCCCTTTGTGGCTTCACGCGGGCATGCGTGATGCACCCTTCGGCTACTTGCCTGCCCACGTGCACGACGAGCCCGCGCTGATGCTGTCGAAAAGCCATGAATCGACGCGCACGCCCGCGCTTCGCCTCGAGGACGAGCTGCGGCAGGTGAAGGTCGAGCTGACCCTGTCTGCTGATGGCTCGGCCGAGGGACGCGTGCGCGAGACGCTTCACGGGCTGCGCGCCACGAGCTGGCGCAACGATCTCGATGGCGTGCCCGCGGCAGAGCTCAACGCGCGCTTCGAGGAGTCCTACGTCGCGCGTCTCGTGCCTGGCGCGCGTCTCGTCTCGCTCGAGATCGAGAGCCGCGACGATCCGGAGCTGCCGCTCGTGCTCGACTTCCGCTTTCAGGTGGCATCGATCGGCCATCGCACTGGCAAGGAGTGGCGCATCCCGGCGTTGTTCACGAGTGGCCTGTCGACGAGCTACGCGCGGGTCGCGACGCGCACGGTGCCCGAGCTCATCGCGGGCGTGACCGCGACCGACCTGAGCATCGAGCTCGTGCTGCCGAAGGGTGCCAAGATCGTATCGCTGCCGAAGCCGCAGAAGCTCGCATTCGCAGGGCAGAGTCGCTTCGAAGCCAAGTCCGAAAAACTCGAGGGAGGCGTGCGCGTCGAGCGTTCGCTGCGTATGCCTGTGCAGCGCGTCGACACCAAGGCCTACCCCGAGCTTGCGGCGTTCTGTCGGGCGGTAGACTTGTCCGAGGCGACGGAGATCGCTATCCAGATGCCTTGACCTCAAGATGACCGACCCCGAAGCACAGCTGGCCGAGGAGCACGACGCCGACATGCCGCTTCTCCTCGTGACGTTGGCGGTGGCGTTGATCGGCCATCTCGCCGCATTCGTCGCGTGGTTCGATGACGTGGGGCACCTCGCGGGCAGCTTCGCTTTTCCCGCGGGGGTGGCCGCCACGGCCCTCTTCGGCACGCGTGGTGCTGCCGCGGCCGTACTTTGGGCGCTGCTTTCGAATGGCGTGCTCGGGGCAAGCTTGCTCGGGCCCGATCAACAGCGGGCAGGCCTGTTTGCCACCCTCTTCGACGCCCACTACGTCTTGGGACACGCGGTGATGGCGCTCGGCCTGTTTGCGCTTGGGCGTCAAGCCGACCTGAAGCGTCGCGTCGAGGCCCAGATGATCGAGCTCGCGCTCACCCAAGAGCGCCTGCGAGAGCTCGCCGAAGAGCAACAGCAAGCGCGCATCAGTCAGCGTTTGTCGCGCACCGATCGCATGGCGTCCGTCGGCACCTTGGCTCTCGGTGTGGCGCACGAGATCAACAACCCGCTGACCTACGTGATCGGCAACCTCTACTACGCGCTCGAGGAGCTGTCGCGCGCGGACGACGCGGCCACGGGCCTGCGCCGCGAGCTCGACGAGCTCTTGCGCGACGCGCTCGATGGCGCAGAGCGTGTGCGGCGCATCGTGCACGATTTCGAGAAGTTCTCGCGCGGAGACGAGACGAGCGAGCAGCGCGCGGACGTCGGCTCCGCCATCGAGACGGCGGTCAGCCTCGTGCGCAACGAGATCCGCCATCGCGCGCGTCTCGAGCTCGAGATCGCAGAGGCACCCGTCATCGCCGGCAGCGAGGCGCGCCTCGTACAAGTGCTCGTGAACTTGCTCATGAATGCGAGCCAAGCCATCGCCGAGGGAAACGTCGCAGCGGAGCTCATCAAGGTATCGGTGCGTACGGTCGAGGATCGCGTCCACATCGACATCAGCGACACGGGGACCGGGATGAGCGAGGAGGTCTGCGCGCGCATCTTCGATCCCTTCTTCACCACCAAGCCGCTGGGGCAGGGCACGGGGCTCGGGCTCTCGGTCACCCACGGCATCGTCACGTCCATGGGGGGCACCATCAGTGTCCAGAGTCGGAGTGGGGGCGGCACGACCTTCACGCTGTCGCTGCCGCGGGAGACCGACCTCGACGACGTTCGCGAGCCGCCTGCCACCTCGCTGGTGTTGGCCCGCACGAGACGGCGCGTGCTCGTGATCGACGACGAGCCCAAGGTCGGCATCAGCCTCAAGCGCATGCTGCGCGGTGACGAGGTGGTGGTGCTCGATCAGGCCAGCGAGGCGCTCGCGCTCTTGCGCCGCGACCGTGGCTTCGACGCCGTGCTGTGCGACCTGATGATGCCGGACGTGACGGGCATGGACCTCTACGCGCAGGTGTCGGCTCTCGATCCGAGCTTCGCGCGGCGTTTCGTCTTCATCACGGGCGGCGCCTTCACCCCCCGCGCCCGGGCCTTCGTCGCGGATGTCCCGAACATCACGCTCGAGAAGCCCTTCGACGCCGATCGCGTGCGGCGCGCGATCGACGCCACCCTGCGCGAGGTGTCTGCCCGTCCGGTGGCCAGCTAACCTGCGGCTAACCTACGTTTTCTCGCGAAACGGCTTCCCTCCCCCGGCCCGCGTCCGCTAAACATCGTTCACTTCGGCCACACGAGGGCAGCTATGCTTTTCTACAATCCCATGGAGCCCGCCTACGTGCGGGATCCCTACCCGATGCTCCACCGCATGCGCGAGGAGGATCCGGTGCATTTCTTCGCGCCCGCGGGGACCTGGTTTCTCACGCGCTATGCCGACATCTGGTCTTTGATGCGCGACCCGCGCGGCTTGTCTCTGCCTGCCGACCAGATGAGCGTAGGCCCCGGCGGCAAGACCAGCGAGGGCCCGTTTCAGCGCGCCATGCGCAAGTGGATCGTGCTGCTCAATCCGCCCGACCACACCCGGCTGCGCACGATCTTGAACAAGAGCTTCACGCCCAAGGTGATCTCGCGCATGGAAGAGCGCGTGGTCGAGATCGCCGAAGAGCTGCTCGACGAGGTCGCACGGAAGCGCGAGGTCGATCTCGTGCGCGACTACACGAATCCGCTGCCGATGCTGGTGATCGCGGGGCAGCTCGGCGTGCCGCGCGAGGACCGGCCCCACTTCAAGCGCTGGTCCGACGACATCGCCTGCGCGATGGATCCGGTGAAGGGCTACGCCTACCGCGATGCGGGCGATCGCGCGACGCTCGAGATGTTCGCCTACCTGCGCGACGTGATCGAAGACCGCCGCAGAAATCCGCGCGAGGACCTCTTGAGCCTCATGATCACCGCGGAGGAGGCGGGCGATCGACTGAGCATGGAAGAGCTGCTCTCTACCTGCATGCTCCTGCTCTTTGCCGGCAACGAGACCACCACGGGCCTGCTCGGCAATTCGATCGCGGCGCTGATGGACAACCGCGATCAAGAAGAGCTCTTGCGCAAGCATCCGGAGATCATGCCGAGCGCGGTCGAAGAATTTCTGCGCTACGAGACCCCGTCGCACACCACCGGCCGCGTGCTCGCCGAGGAGATGCAGATCGGCGGAAGGACGCTGCCGAAGGGTGCGCGCGTGATCTGCATCTTGGGCGCAGCCAACCGTGATCCCGCAGTGTTCGAAGATCCAGACATTCTCGACCTGAGGCGCGAAGACAACAAGCACATCGCCTTCGGCACCGGCACCCACTTCTGCCTCGGCAATCATCTCGCGCGGCTCGAAGCGCGGGTGGCACTCGGGCGTTTTCTCGCGCGCGTGAAGCACTTCGAGCTGAGCGTGCGCCACATCCCTTGGCGCGATACGGTGGCGTTGCGTGGGCCCAAGGCGCTGCCCATGCGCATCACGCCCACCTGATAGGAGCTGCCATGGCCCAGATCACCCCGCTTCACCCGGAGAAAACCATGCTGCTGACGGCCCAGAGCGTGCACGACATGCTGTCCACCTTCGACAGGCAGGTGCCGAGCGTCGAAGAGCTGCGCGCGTTCTACGCAGACGACGTGCATTTTCAGGATCCGCTCCAGGTCATCCACGGCCTCGCGCCGTTCCGCGAGATGAACGTGCGCCTTTTGAACAAGGTGTCCGAGATGCACATCGAGATGCTCGAGAGCGCGCAGACCGGGCCGAACATCATGTTCACCTTCGCCATGGACCTGCGCCCGAGCCCGAAGGCCCCGCGCATGCGCGTGGA
This sequence comes from uncultured Polyangiales bacterium, assembly GCA_964398415.1. Classification (GTDB taxonomy): domain Bacteria; phylum Myxococcota_A; class Polyangia; order Polyangiales; family DASUME01; genus DASUME01. The sequence goes on from CAYNOM010000084.1 coordinate 13,911, forward strand.
GGGCATGACGCACGTGCGACTCAACGCCGAGGGCAAGATCGAGCTGCACCGCGACTACTGGGACCTCGCCAGCGCCATCGTCGACATCATCCCCCCGCTCAAGCGCGGCTATCGCTGGATGACGAAGCAGCTCGCCTGAGAGCGGCCACTCGCGCTCTCTTGCAGGCGAAGGGGATGCGTGGCGTTGACCTGCGTGCCACATTGAGGCCTCTCGCGAGGCGCCATGAAGCTGCTCACCGTCATCGTGAACTACCGCACCGCGCCGCACGTGCTCGAGGGCCTGTCGCAGCTCGTGCCCCAGCTCGCGTCCCTCGGTGATGCCGAGGTCTGGATCGTCGACAACAAGTCGCCGGACGACTCGGTGTCCGTGCTGAAGCGGGAGATCGCAGCGCGCGGCTACGGCGATCTGGTGCGGCTGATCGAGTCGCCCGTCAACGGCGGCTTCGGCGCGGGCAACAACGTGGCGATCCGCGAGGCGTTGCGCCTCCCCTCGCCACCTGAGCTTTTTTACTTTCTGAACCCCGACGCCTGTCCCGATCCGGGTGCCATCGCGGCGCTCGTCGACTTTTTCGCGCGTGAGCCCGAAGCCGCCATCGCCGGTACCGCGATTCACGATCCCGATGGCACGCCCCACGCCTCCGCGTTTCGCTTCCCTACGTTGTGGAGCGAGCTCGAGGGCTCTTTGCGTGTGGGCGTGATCAGCAACTTGCTCGACGACCACAAAGTGTCGATGCCGATTCCCGAGA
>CAYNOM010000085.1:0-14636 GCA_964398415.1 uncultured Polyangiales bacterium
CGCCAGACCTCATGCCGAGCGACGTCGTGGGCACCCACGTGTTCGACGTCGCCTCGGGCAAGTTTCACCTGCGCATGGGCCCCATCTTCACCGAGATCCTGCTAGCCGACGAGATCAACCGCGCGCCCGCCAAGACGCAGAGCGCGCTGCTCGAGGCCATGCAAGAGCGACAAGTCTCGATCGACGGCGAAGAGCGTCCCCTCTCGCCCGCCTTCACGGTGTTCGCCACGCAAAACCCCATCGAGCACGAGGGCACCTACCCGCTGCCCGAGGCCCAGCTCGATCGCTTTCTCTTGAAAGTGGAGGTCGGCTATCCCTCCGAGCATGAGGAAGACGACATCCTGCGCCGCGCGAGCCTGGGCGTCGGCAGTCAGAGTCCCGAGAAGCTCGGCGTCGCGCGCGTGGTCACGCGTGAAGAGCTGCTCGCGTTGCGCAGCCTCGCAGGCGAGGTGCGCGTGGAGGACGAGGTACGGCGTTACGTGCGCAATCTGGTGCGCGCCACCCGCAGCTCGCCGCTGCTCGTGATGGGCGCGGGCCCACGGGCGGGCGTGCACTTGCTCGTCGCCTCCCGCTTCAGCGCGGCGCTCGATGGTCGCGCATTCGTCACCCCCGACGACGTGCAAAACATGCTGGTGCCCGTGCTCGCCCACAGGCTCGTGCTCGCGCCCGACGCCGAGCTCGACGGCCTCGACGAAAAGCAGGTGCTCGCGCGCGTGAGCTCGCGGGTCGAAGTGCCACGGTGAGCCAAGCCTCCCTGCACGAAGTACCGTCGAACGCACAGCCCGCGCGCATTCGTATCGGCTCGCTCGCGTTTCTGTGGCTGCTCCCCGGCCTCGCCCTCGCGCTCATCGTACCGACACCGCTGCGCCTGTTCGCCATCGTCGCCTACGACGTGATCGTGCTCGCGGTCTTCGCCTTCGATGCGCGTCGGCTCTGGCGTGCGGAGCTCAGCGCCGAGCGCGAGCTCGAGCCACTCCTGCGCGTCGGCACCCCCCAGGAGATTCGAATCCGTCTCTCGCAGGCGGGGTCGACCTCGCTCCGCGCGCGGGTACGCGACACCGCGCCACGAAATTGCGACGCCGTACCACAGGAGCTCGAGACGCAGCTCGGCCAAAGCGCCGAGTTGAGCTACCGCCTCCTGCCCCGCGAGCGGGGTGCGGCGCACTTTTCCGATCTGTGGGTGCGCATCGAGAGCTCGCTTCGACTCGCCGCGGTCGACGTGCGCAGTGCGGCCGCGGTCGACGCACGTGTGCTGCCGCGGAGCATCGCGGGGCGGGCAAGGCCCCGTGCTGGCTTGCGCCGGGAGCAAGGCGAGGTGCGCACGCGCCTCCTGCGCGCGTCCCAGAGCGGCGGCGAGCTCGAGTCACTGCGCGAATATGTGCGGGGCGATGCGCTGCGCGCGATCGACTGGAAGGCCACGGCCAAGCGCCGGCATCCGATCACCCGACTCTATCAACCCGAGCGCAGCCAGGTTCTCTGGATCGTGCTCGACGCAAGCCGCACCATGTCGACCGCGCTCAGAACAGAAGAGCCCGACGGGCTGCCGCCCACGACGCGCTTCGACGTGGCCCTCGACGTGGCCCTCGAGCTCGCTCGCACGGCATTGCGAGCGGGCGACATGGTCGGCGCCATCGTCTACGCCGACGAGCGGCTCTTGCTCGTGCCGCCTGGACGCGGGCGCGCGCAGCAAAGGCGGCTTCTCGACGCGCTGTACGATCGAGAGCCGGTGCCGACGCAGCTCGACGTGCGCGGCCTTCTGAGCCTGCTCGACCGCAACGCCAAGAAGCGCAGCCTGCTCGTGGTGCTCACCGATCTCGAAAACGAAACCCACGGCGAGCTCTTCCTCGAGCACGCCCGTCTGCTGCAGAGGCGTCACCTGCCACTGCTCGTAAGCCTCGACGACGCGATCACCCAGCAACTGATCAGCGCGCCGAGCAACTCGGACGCCGACGTCTATCAGAAGGCGGCGGCCGTCGACCTCGCCGGCGAGCGCATGGCCCTCAAGGCGCGGCTCGAAACCCGTGGCATCCGCGTGATCGAAGCCTCCGAGGCCGAGCTCGCCACGGCCGCCATCGATCGCTATGTCGAGATCAAGACCCGCCTCCTGCTGTAGCCGCGAGTAGGCCAAGGTGGGCTGCTCGGTCGCGAATCGGACCTGCTACGCTGACTCCATGCGCGCCTCGATGCTCGTCCTCTGCGCTTGGTTTCTGCTGCAGGCCGCGAGCGCGAGCGCGCGCTCGACGCCGCTCGACGCAGCCGAAGCTGCCCTGCGCCACGGCCGCTACGACGAGGCGGCCACGCTGGCGCTCGAGGCCGCAAAGCGCGGCGCCGAAAGCCACCGGGGAGACGCTCGCCTGCTCGCCGCCAAAGCCCACGCGCGAAGAGGGCGCGTCGAGCGCGCGATCGAGATCTTGTCGCGCGTCGAGGCCGGTCCTTCTGCGCTTCCGAGCCTCGCCCTGCGCGGTCAGCTCGAGGCGCGGCTTGGCCGCCACGATGCAGCCGAGCGCACCTTCTACCGTTTGATCGAAGCCTTCAACGCGGGCCGGGTGCGCAGCGACGACGGTCCGGGCATGGCCGCCGTGGCCCAAGCCGCCCACGCGCTCTCCGCCTTTCGCGACGCCAATCAGGCCTTCATCGAGGCCACGCGAGCGAGCCCCAAAGACGCGGAGATCGAGCTCGCGTGGGCCGAGCTGTTTCTCGACAAGCAGGATCTCGAAAACGCAGGCAAGAGCCTCGCTCGCGCGCTCGAGCTTGCCCCGGAGAACGCCCAGGTGATCGAGCGTAGCGCGCGCCTGCGCCTCTTGCAGGGCGGCGACTTCGCCGAGATCGAGCAGCTCTTGACGAAAGCCCTCGCGATCGACCCGAACCTCGTGAGCGCCCACGTCTCGCTCGCGGGCCTCGCCCTGCGCGACATGGAGCTCGAGACCGCCGATGCGCACCTCACGCGCGCGCTCGCGGTCGATGCGCGCGACCTGGAAGCGTTGAGCGTGCGCGCCGCCGTGCGTTTTCTGGCCGATGACAAGGCCGGCTTCGAGCGCGCCGTGTCGCTCACGCTGGCCGAGAACCCGCGCTTTTCACGCGTGTACTCCATCATCGCGACCTACGCCGAGTGGGAGCACCGCTACGACGAGCTCGTGTCGCTGGCCGACCGGGCCCTCGCGCTCGATCCCGACGACGCCTACGCGCACGCCACCCGCGCTCTGAACCTGCTCAGGGTCGGGCGCGAACGTGAGGGTCTCGTTGCGCTCACGGAAGCTTGGAAGCGCGACCACTACAACGTGCAGGTCTACAACACGCTCAACCTGTACGACGACGTGATCGCAAAGCACTACGAGACGCTCGAGGCGCCGCCCTTCGCGCTGCGCGTGCACAAGGAGGAGAAAGCCGTGCTCTCGCGTTATGCGCTGCCGCTCCTCGCGCGCGCCTACGCCGGGATGCGAAAGCGCTACGGCATGACCCCGGACGGCCCCCTCTCGGTCGAGCTCTACGCAGACAAGGAGCACTTCTCCGTGCGTACCTCCGGTCTGCCGCACCTCGGCGTGCAGGGCGTGTGCTTCGGCAAGGTGCTCACCGCCTTGTCACCGCGCGGTGGAGAGTTCAACTGGGGTCAGATCCTGTGGCACGAGCTGTCGCACGTATTTCACGTGCAGCTCTCGAAGAGCCACGTGCCGCGCTGGTTCACCGAGGGGCTCGCCGAGTACGAGACGCTGATCGAACAGAAGGGCTGGAAGCGCGAAGATGATCGTCTGCTGTGGGACGTGGTGCAGCAGGGCGCACTGCCGCGACTCGAAGACCTCAACGCCGCCTTCACCCACGCGCGTAGCGAAGCACAGCTGATGGCGGCCTACTACGGCAGCTCCCAGGCTGTCGAGTACCTGATCGCGCGCTTCGGCTTCGAGGTGGTGCCGCGCATGTTGCGCGCCTGGGGCGAGGGCAAGCGCACCGCCGAGGTGTTTCAGAGCGTGCTCGGCAGCGACGTCGAGACGATCGATCGCGCCTTTCGCGCTGAGCTCGAGAGCCGCCTCTCTAAAAAGTACGCGCACGACCTGCGCATCGATCTCGCGAGCTTCGACGACCTCGACGCGCTGTCGAAGGCCGCCGCCGCAGAGGGCGCGCCACTCGCGAAGCACGCAGCCCTGGCCCTCGGCCTGGCCGTCGAAGGGCGCGCCGAAGAGGCCCAGAAGAAGGCCCGCGAAGTGCTCGCGAAAGACCCACACTCGGCCCTCGCCCGCTTCACCCTCGTCCACCTCGCCCTGGTTCGCAGCGATGTGAAGCGTGGTGTGGACGAGCTGCGCCTCATGATCAAGGCGGGCCACGACGGCTACCAGATACGCCTCTTGCTCGCGCGCTGCCTCGAGAAGCAAGACAAGCGCACGGAGGCCATGGCCGAGCTCGAGGCTGCCATCCGCATCGACCCCGAGCGGCCGGAGGCGCACGAGCTGATCGTGAAATGGGATGCGCTCGGCGATGAGGCGCGCTTGACGCGTGCCCTCGAGGCCCTGGTCTCGCTCGACCAGCACGCGCGCGGCCCCCTCGCGCAGCTCTTGCCGCTGCTCGCGAAGCGCGGCCAACATGCCGAGCTCGTGGCGCGGGCCGAGGCGGGGGTGTACCTCGATCCGCACTCGGTCGAGCTGCATCGGTTGTGGGCGGAGGGCCTCGTGGGCACAAACCGCGCGCGCGAAGCCGTGTCCGTGGCCGCCCACGCCGTGACGATGGCCAGCTCGAATGAAGAACGGGCACGGGCGCTCTTGACCGAGGCCCGCGCGCGGCTCGCGACGGGGGCGAAGGGGCTTGCGCGGACGCGGGCACAGGCCGCGGCAAAGCTCGACCCGGGGCTCGCAGAAGAGGTCAAGGCCCTGCTTTCGCGGTAGCGTAGGGCAGTCGTGATGGCGGAAGCGCCCAAAGCTCCCAAACGCAGCATCGTCATTCGGATCCTCGTGGGCTTCGTGGTGGTGCTCTTGTCCTTCGGCGCGGTCTCCACGGCGAGCCTGCTCCAACACGAACGCACCGCCCGTACCCTTCGCCTCTTACACGAGGGGTATCTGCCGCTCTCGCTCAGCATCAGTGAGTCGCGTGCGACGCAGGGCGCCTTTGCCACCATGGTCGAGCGCAGCTTCGAAGGCCCCGAGTCCGCGGCGGCCGAGGGCTGGCTCGAGGTGGCGCGCAGGGTGCGTCCCATTGCGCTGCGGCGCGCCCTCGACACGGCCGTGCACGCCCTCAAGCTCGTGCAGAACGAGCGTGACGAGAGGTCGCTGCTCACGCTGCACGCCGAGCTCGAGGCGGTGCTGCTCGAGTACGAGCTGTCCGAAGACGACTTCGAGAGCCTCACCGCCAGCCTCAGCACCCGCGATGTGGCCTCTGCGCGCGCGGCCCTGGCCACGATTCGCACACGCGAACGCCAGGCCCAGACGCACCTGTCGCGGGCCTGGTCGCTGATCAGCGAGCGCATCGCGTCCACCAGCCGACACGCACGCGACGACGAGCGGCGCGCCTTCGGTCTGCTCGTCGGCCTCGGCCTCGTCGCGCTCGCGGTCACCATCGGCATCGCCTTTTGGTCGACGCGCATGCTCGCGCCCCTGACCCGCCTCGCCGAACGTGTCGCTGCGGTCGCCCGTGGCGATCTCTCGACGCGGCTCGGAAAGCATGCCGACGACGAGATCGGCCACGTCGCCGCCGAGTTCGAGCGCATGGTCGACGCGCTCAATGCGCGAGACGCGCGCCTGCGCCAAACCGAGCGCCTGGCCGCCGTGGGACGGCTCGCGGCCCACGTCACGCACGAGGTCCGAAACCCCTTGAACAGCATCCGCCTCAACGTCGAGATGCTCGAGGAAGATCTGAGCGAAGGGCTGCCCGAGTCGCGCAAGATCGCCGCCTCCGTGCTCGCGGAGGTCGACCGCCTCACCGCCATCACCGAGCAGTATTTGCGCTTGGCGCGCCTGCCCGATCCCAAGCTCGTCCCCGCCGATCTGGCCGAGCTCGTGCGCGAGGTGAGCAGCTTCGTCGATCGCGAGATGGCCCAGGCGGGCATCCATGTCGATCTCGCGCTCGAGCCGGTGTCGCCCGTGCCCATGGACGAGGGCCAGCTACGGCAGGCCTTGCTCAACCTGGTGCGCAATGCGCGCGAAGCGATGCCGGAGGGGGGCCGCGTGCGCATCGAGCTTCAGCCGCGGGGTGAGGGCGTTCTGCTCTCGATCACCGATGAGGGCCCCGGCATCGCGGAGGCCGAGCGCGACAAGATCTTCGACCTCTTCTACACGACGAAGCAACACGGGACGGGCCTCGGCTTGCCCCTCACCCAGCAGATCATCCTTGCGCACGGGGGAAAGCTCGAGTGCAGCGCCGTGGAGGGTGGCGGCACCCGCTTCTCGGTGTTTCTGCCGGCGAACAGGGGTGAGCGCCTGCCCGAGCACAGACCGCACCCCACGGCACAAGACGCCCTGGACTCGTAGTGCCGATGCGATAAACCGCCTGCCCATGAACATGAAGCGTGCAGATGGTCGCACCCCCAATCAGCTCCGCCCCACGGCGTTCGAGCTCGGGGTCCAGAAGAATCCCGAAGGCTCGGTGCTCTACCGCAGCGGTGACACGAGCGTGCTCATCGCTTGCTCGGCGGAGAACAAGGTTCCGCCTTTTCTCGAAGGCAAGGGCACGGGCTGGGTCACCGCAGAGTACGCGATGCACCCGCGCGCAAACCCCGACCGCCGTCAGAAGCGCACGGGCGGCGACAAAATCGACGGACGCAGCCAGGAGATTCAACGTCTGATCGGGCGCGCCCTGCGCGCAGCCGTGCACTTCGACAAGCTCGGAGAGCGAACCCTGAGCATCGACTGCGACGTGCTCGACGCCGATGGAGGCACGCGCACCGCCAGCATCACCGGCGGCTTCGTGGCCCTGGCCCTCGCCCTCGAGCGCTTGCGCAAGTCGGGAGACTTGAAGCCCGGTGTGGTGGTCTCACCGATCGCTGCGATCAGTGTGGGCCTCGTCGACGGACAGCCCATGCTCGATCTGCCCTACGTCGAAGACAGCCGCGCTCAGGTCGATCTGAATGTCGTCGCCAACGCCGAGGGACACATCATTGAGGTGCAGGGCACAGCCGAGGGTATGCCCATGGAGAGAAAGCAGCTCGACGCTTTGATCGATCTCGGTCTCTCGGGCATCGCCGAGCTGATCAAGGCCCAGGCCGACGTGCTAGCTCGGGCCGGCGTGGATCTCGCCGCACTGCGCGGGCAGTGAGTCAGGCGCCCATCGCTCAAGCGCCGTACCGCGCATCGAGCGCCGTGATGGCCTCGCTCACCACCCGATCGTCGTAGCTGAGCACCCCCTCGAAGCGGCGCTGCCGCAGGGGGATACCGCTCTCGAAGCCGTCGAGGTCTGACGCGCAGACGAGGGCTGAGTAGTCGCTCGAGCGCACGACGACGAACCACTCAGCGAGCATGGGCCCTTGGTAGATCGGCACGAGCCGCGCCTGGCTGATGGCCGGATTCTCGTCGGGTAGACCGTAAAGCGTGATGCTGTTGCCGAGGGCCGCAAGCTTTCGGTAGCGCACCGCGGCGTCCCTCACGCGACTCATGCGCTCGAAGCCGGCATGAATGCGAGCGTCGGTCATGCCCCGCGCAATGAGCAGATTTTCCGCCGTGCGACACCAGCCGAGCATGCTCAGCACCCGCGCGCGAAACTGCGTGGGTCCGACGCGCTCGGTGGGCAACGCATCGACGACGTCACCGAGCTCGCGCGTCACCGAGCTCAAGGATTCGAGGCGCGTACGAACCAGCTGATATAGGGAAAACTCAGGCATCTCCAACAGTCTACCAGAGAGCAGTGCGCCGCCGATCACGCTTGTGTACCCCCATTTTCGGCCATGAACCGCGCAGCTCCCACTCGGGAGTCGCCAACCTGGGACCTCTAGGCGAAGGCCCGAATGGGCGTACTCTTTCTCTCATCCCATACGAGAACGCACCCCGGCCCACCACAGCGCGCCGAACAGAGGAGGGACGACATGGAAGCCAGTATCGCAGACGTGCTCGCGGAAAAGGGGCACCAGGTTCACGTCATCGCCCCGAGTGCAGACGTGCGGACGGCGGTGGCGCAGATGGCCCGACACAACGTGGGCGCGCTCGTCGTGGTCGAAGGGCCGCGCGTGGAGGGCTTGTTTGGCGAGCGGGAAGTGCTCTGGCGCATCGTGCACGAAGACCGTCCCCACGACACGCTCGTCCGCGACGTGATGACCCACGATCCCATCCTGGTGCGGCCGGAGATGCGCATTCAGGATGCCATGCTGGTCATGACCGACCGGCGCGTGCGTCACTTGCCGGTGGTCGCGCGCGGCCGGCTCGTCGGCCTGATCTCGATCGGCGATCTCACGAAGTGGGTCACGCGCGATCTGCAGCTGCACGTGGGCGAGCTTTCACGCTTCATCCACGGCCCCTACACGGTGCTGCAACCCACCCACGCGTAGCGCAAGTGAGCCTGACCCATCGCCCAGCGGAGCGGCGAGCAGGACGTTCGGCGAGTTCAGCGAAAGACCCTCTTTTCCGAGCAGCCTTCACCGCGTAGCCTATCGGACATGTCCACCACCGTGCCTCCAGCGTCGCGCTCCCTGCCACCGGGCAAAGAGCGCCGCCAAAGCATGCGCGTCGCGGTAGAACTCGAGGTCGAAGTCGGCTTGCATAGTGAGAGCAACTTCTACGCGGGTTACACAGGCGACATCTCCGAAGGGGGCCTGTTCATCGCCACCTACAACCTGTTGCCGATCGGCACGCGCATCACGGTGGCCTTCGGTCTCGGGGGCCACGAGATCCAGACCGACGCGGAGGTGCGCTGGGTGCGCGATCCCCACGACATGTCCGCGGCCCCAGGCATCGGCGTGCGCTTCACCGGCCTCAGCGCCGAGGATTCTGACGTCATCCATCGCTTCATGTCCGCGCGTTCGCCGCTCTTTCACGACGACGATTAGGTGAAACGTGCTTCGCGCGTCAGCGCGTGAGCACGACCCAGCAGGGCAAAGGCGGCATCTGGGCGCGCTCCGCCATGCGACGTCCAAGCTCCCAATCCGCGGGCAGAACGAGCACGCCGCCCGTGGCCGCGGCGAGAAGGGCCCTCGGCTCGCTGTCGAGACCCTGGGGCGTGAAGCGCTTGATGCTGGCCGAGGCGCCGAGCATCCCGCGCAAGCGCGCCTCGAGAGCCCGCCCCGACTCGGCGCCCGCGCTGCACAGCCACACTTCGATGGGCACGCCCATGCCTGCGATGGCGCGCGCGACGACGAGCGCGCGCTCTCCCACCTCGGTGCCCTCGTGAATGACGTACACACGCGCGGCCGAAGGCACGGACGAACGCGCAGCGCGTAGCTCTTGCGTACGGCGATCGGACGCGAACAACAGGAGGTCTGTCGGCGAAAGCGCGCGCAAAAGCTCGGCCGCACGAACGCCGCGCGCGATCCGAAACTCGCAGCGCACGTGCTGGGCCTTGGCCTCACGCTCGACGCTCGCGCGCGCCGCGCCGGACAGCGCACGCCACTCTTGCTCGACGCTCTCGCGCGCCACTGGCTCGCTCAGCATCTTGCCCCACACCACGCGCGTGCTGCGCGGCAGAGACGACACTTGAAGCACGGCCTCGTCCTCGATGAACAACGCGCACAGCTCGACCGACAGCTTGGCCGCGAGTGAAACGGCCCGACGCGCGGTCTCGTCGGCGGTGGCCGACTGTCCGAGCACGAAGAGCAGCCTCTCTGGCTTTCGTGCGGTAACCTCAGCCATCGACGCTCCGCTTCTCGCCCGCCGGCAAAGGCGGAGGTGGTGCACCGTCGGAGGGCGCACCTTGCACCTCGACCCTGCGCTCGATCAAGGTGCCCTGACTGAGAGTCTTGGCGCGTTCGGCGAAGGCGTCGAGGCTCGCAGACACGCGTGCGTCGAGCTCCGAGATCGGCATGCCGGTGAGCAGCTCGAGCGCTTCGTCGACCCGGCTCACCGGGTACACCGTGAGCTTGCCCTCGCGCACCGCCGCGATCACGTCCTCGCGCAGCATCAGGTGGCGCACGTTGCTGTGGGGGATGATCACCGCTTGATCGCCGCTCAGCCCCTGGGCCTTGCAGGCATCGTAAAAGCCCTCGATCTTTTCATTCACGCCGCCGATGGGCTGCACCTCGCCCATTTGGTTGATCGAGCCAGTCAAGGCGAAGCGCTGTCCGAGCGGCACCTCGGCGATGGCGCTGAGCAGCGCGCAGGCTTCGGCCAGGGACGCGCTGTCGCCGTCGACGCCCCCGTAAGACTGCTCGAAGACGAGCGAAGCCGAGAGGCTCAGCGCCCGCTCCTTCGCATAGCGCGCGCCGAGAAAGCCCGAGAGAATGAGCACACCCTTCGTATGGATGGGGCCCCCGAGCTTCACCTCGCGCTCGATGTCGAGCACCTCGCCGCGCCCGAGGCGTACCCGACACGTGATGCGCGTGGGACGGCCGAAGGCGACGTTGCCGAACATCAACACACTCAGACCGTTGATCTGCCCCACCGCGTCACCGCGGGTAGAGAGCAGGATCGTGCCCTCCTCGAGCATGCGCAGGCTGTGCTGACGCACCCTATCGGCGCGGCGGATTTGGGCTTCCACAGCCCGGCTCACGTCCTCGGCGAGAGCGCGTTCGTGTCCGTGCTTGCGCGCCATGAAGTCGGTCTCGCGCAGGAGATCGACCATGGCTTGGGTCTGCAAGGAAAGCCGCCCCGAGTCCTCAGCCCAACGCGCAGCCTCGTCGATCACGCGCGCCACCGCGGCACACTCGAAGGAGCAGAGCTTCTCGCGCTGGACGATGGTGCCGATCAGGCGCGAGAGATCGCGCTCGCTCTGCTCGGTGCGCGCGATGTCGTCCTCGAAATCGGCGGCCACCTTGAAGAGCTGATCGAACTCGGGATCGTAAGCCGAGAGCAGGTAGTAGAGACGACGATCTCCCACGAGGACGACCTTCAACGAGAGCGGCACGGGCTCCGGATCGAGCCGGCCCGCCGACGACAGCCCGAGCGTCTCGGCGAGGCTCTCGATGCGCACCTGCTTGGAACGCAGCGCGCGCTTGAGCGCCTCGTAGCTCTGCGGCTGCACGAGGAGCTTTTGGGCGTCGAGCACGAGACAGCCGCCGTTCGCGCGGTGCAGCGCGCCGGGCAAGATCAGCGTGAAGTCGGTGGTCAAGGTGCCGAGGTGCGCCCTGTGCTCCACGCGTCCCACGAGGTTCTCGAGCGTCGGGTGGTCTTCGTAGACGACGGGAGCGCCCTCTGCGTCCGCACGATCGACGAACAGGTTGACTGCATAGCGGCGGTAGGCCGCGCGCGATGGCTGCGCCTCCCCGAGCGCCATGGCGATCGCCGCTTGTTGCTGGCCCTGCTCGTCGCTCAGAAATAGCTCGGCGTGCTCGCTCACTTCCTTTTGCACGGCCGCGAGCCAGTCGCTGACGGCCGGCAGGTCGGCGTAGCGCTTGAGCAAGTCCTCGAACAACGGCTGAACCGCGAACTCGGTCACCTCGCGACTCAGCGCGTTGATGCGCTCGAGCACCTCGCGCTGCACGCGCGGCAACTGGGACAGCACCGACTGCAGCTTGTGCTCCATGTCGGAGATGCTCGCCTTGAACCGCTCCTGCTCCTCGGGCGCGAGCTTACTGAACACCTCGGGCGATACGATCTCGCCGTCGAGCGTGGGCGCGAAAGCGAAGCCCATGGGGGTGCGCATGAAGGCGAGGCTACGTTGCTTGGCCTGCTTCTGGATGTCTTCGAGCGCGGACTCGTGGCGCTCTTGCACCTGGTGCTCGAGCACCTGCCTTCGGCCACGGTAGTCGTCGCTGTCGAAGGCTGCGCGAATGGCCACGCGCAGCGCGTCGACCAGCGCCTGCATGTCGCTGCGCAGGGCCCGACCACGCCCCTTGGGTACGCGCAAGGCGCGCGGGCGCGACGCATCGACGAAGTTGTTGACGTAGCAGAGGTCGTCCGGCGTCTCGCGCTCTCGGCCACGGCGCTCGAGCAGGCGCCGCACGAAGTTGTGCTTACCCGCCCCGGAGCTGCCCATGACGTAAGTGTTGTAACCGTCGTTGGCGATGCCGAGTGACAGCTCCATGGCCTCCTCGGCCCGCGCTTGCCCCACGAGCTCGTCCTTGGGCGACACCTCGTCGGTGCAAGCGAAGCCGAGGCTGGCCGCGCTCGTATACCGGCGCAGCTGTTCAGGAGGTAGGGGTGCAAGACGAGTCATGTCAAACCTTGAGCTAGTCCCAAAGGCCGGAGTGTCAACGGGAGCGAGCGGGCCCGTGCCGCGTGCTGACTCCTTGCGAGTCGCTAGAGCGCATGCTCACGGCGCGCCTCACCTTGTGGGGAGTAGAGGAAGAGCATGAAAAACACCCCCATCCCGCGCCTCGCGAGAGGTGCCGTGCTTGCTTGGGCTGCGCTTGCCGCAGCTCTTCCCCCTTCGATGGCGCTGGCCGACGGGCCGAAGGCCTGTCCCGCGCTCTACGAGAAGGGCATCCTCTCGCTCGACTTCAACCCCGGTTTTTTGCACGTCGACGCCTACGACGACGGCACCGGAGAGACCCGCGATGGCCTGACCATCTCGAGCTTCCACAACGCCTTCGTGCGCCCCGGGCAGATGCCTCCGGTCGGCTTCTTCGAGCGTGACCTCGTGGCGCGCATCGAGAACATCGACGGCGCGCTCGCCTGCGGTGACTTCGATCCAGCGACCGACGTCGAGATCCTCACCGATCTCGCGCCGGGCATGCCGAAGACCGTGTGGCCCAACGACGCCGTGCGCGCCCCTGATGGCGTGTTTCCGTTCGAGGCCGTCGTGGTGCCCCAGGGCTTTCACCCCGCGCCCTTCCCGGGCCGGCTCACTGCGGTGAACCTCGACGATCCGCAGCGCACCGAGTACGTGATCGATCAGAGCACCCAGAATGGTTGGACGCCCACGGGTCCCTTCGATCCGACGAACGCGCCGCGCTTTTATCACCGCGCGCTGTTCCTCGACATGGATGGCGACGAGCTGCTCGACATCGTCAGCGTGCGCTCGGGCTTCCGCGTCGGCCCCGGCGTGTACCCACCCTTCTCCGAGCTCGTGTACTTCAAGAACCCCGGCGCGGCCCTCTCGCCCACCACCGAGTGGCAAGAGGTGGTCCTGTACGGCGGGCCTGCGGCTGGCTTTCTCGGCACGGACGTGCACCTCGAGGCGCACGAATTCGAGGGTGATGGCGTGCCCGAGATCGTCGCCACCCACTTCTTCAGCGCCAGCAACCAGACCCCGCCCACGGCCGGCAAGATCTCGCTGTACGGCGCACCCGTCGGTGGCACCTGGGCCGATGTGAACGCGCTCGCCTTCGCGCTGCCGCGCGTGAAGGACCTCAGCAGCGACCAGGGCTTCCCGTTCGACGTGCAGGTGGTCGACCTCGACCTCGACGGACGCGCAGACATCCTCGCGACGAACCACCAGCCCGACAACTGCACGCCCCCCACCTCGAGCGCCGTACCCGGCCGCGTGTACGCGCTGTCGCAGCCGGCCGATGGCGACATCTTCGGCAGCGACTGGACCACGCACATCCTCCTCGACGACATTCGCCCAAACCCCTCGACGCAGCCCATCTCGCCACCCGGCCGCCTCGCTCCGGGCCGCGCCCAGGCCTTCCATCGCAAGCGCGGCGACGAGGGCAAGCAGAAGCCTTGGATCGTGGTGGGCGGCGACGAAGCCAGCAAGGTGTGGGTGCTGCGCCCACGCCACCCCGGCCGCCGCGGCAACTTCGAGTACAAGGCGTCGGTGATCTTCGACATCAACGAGCACTACGGTCCCAACACGACCCAGACGCCCATGCTCAACCCCTTCGGGATCACGATCTCGACGATCGGCGGCATCGCGCTGCGCTACGACGGAGAGGGCCCCTCGGCGCGGGCTGAGCTGTACGTGCCCGTGTTCGAGGCCAAGGACATCCACGTGTTCACGTTCCGCAAGGGGCCGCGCCACGCGCGCGTGTCGTGCGACGAGAGCGCGCCCCTCAGCTGTCAGTAGCCGCGCGACGCCACGTGACGTGGGCCAATCTCTGACGTGAGCCTGTTCAGAGATGCCACAATGCAGGGATGCACGCCTACCCCACGCCACGTTTTCCAGCTCTGTATCGAGCCCTCGCAAGCCTGACGCTCACGGTCGGCTGCGGAGGCTCGCCCGCGTACGACACGCAGGCAGCCGAACAGCCGGCGAGCGCCCCGGGCACCGAGACTGTGGCGAGCACCACGACCGAGTGCGGACGCTGCATACACGGCCAGTGCATCAACGGTACCTGCATGTGTGAGTGGGGCTATGCCGGCAGCGACTGCGCGAGCTGCGCCGAAGGCTCGAGTGGCGATGCCTGTCGTGCTGGGCAGGCCGCCGTTTCTGCTGCGCCTCGCGTACCCACAGCGCCCGACGGCCCCTCAGCCGCTCCCACCCCCGCGGCATCGAGCGCAGCGCCGCGCCCATCGCTGCTCCGGGGCGTAGCTCCCCTCGGCGTGTTCTTCGACGCCTCGGAGATCCCCGGCATGGCCGATGGCGACTTCTTGAACGCGCACATCACCTGGGACTTTGGCGACGCGCGCGCGGGGCAGTACGAGACCACGCGAGGCGCGCGCTATCTGGACTCAGGCTTCGTGGTTTGACTCGTG
>CAYNOM010000086.1:0-14372 GCA_964398415.1 uncultured Polyangiales bacterium
GATCGCTGGGTTCGGCGCGAAACACACGCGACAGAAACTCGAGCACCGCGCGGACGCGGGCCGTGCGCTGTTGGTCGCGGTGCACGATCTGCCAGATCCAGCGCGGTTCGGGCCCTCGCGTGGTCGGGATGCGCACGAGCCGCGCATCCGCGTCGGCGACCGCACACGGCAAGAGGGCGATGCCGAGGCCTGAGACTGCCGCCGCGTACACCGAGCTCACGCTGTTCGAGCGCATCACGACAGCCCCTGGCTCGAAGCGCTCGGCGAGCCAGCGGTTCTCACGCGCGAAGGCGGGCCTGTCGGCGAAGGCCACGAGCCTGTGCCCCGTCAAACTCGCCTCGGCGTTCTCGGGCAGAGGCTGCTCGGCGGCATAGCGTGGCGCCGCATACAGGCCGAGCTCGATGGCCGTGAGACGCTGGGCCACGAGCGACTCCTCGTGGGGGCGCGCCAAGCGTAGGGCGATGTCGACCTCCCGCCGTGCGAGACTCAACATCTCGTTCGAACAGTCGATCTCCAAGGAAATCCCGGGGTAGCGGCGCGCGAACTTCGGCAAGTGCGGCGCGACGAAGCGCGTGGCGAGCATCTCCGTGGCCGTCAGCCGCACCTGCCCTTCTAGCTTCTGATCGTCACCGGCCACCTCGTCCTGCAAGCTCGCCATGCGCTGGGCGAGCTCTTCGGCCACAGGCAAAAGGCGCAGCCCCGCCGCGGTGGGCACATAGCCCTCGGGCATGCGGTCGAACAGGCGGGCGCCGAGCTGGGTCTCGAGCGCCGTGATCCTGCGTCCTACGGTGGTGGGGTCGCTTTTCAGCTCCGAGCCGGCTGCCTTGAGCGTCGAGCGCCGCTGCAGCGCCAAGAAAAAGCGTAGGTCGTCCCAGTCGATCGCCATGCGCCGAAGCATACGTCACCTCTGCCCTGCAGAAATGCAGCTCGGGGCTGCAGCCATCTCTGATGCGGCGAGCACCCCGAGGACGCACCGTGAGAACATGGAAACACGCGATGCAATCCAGGCGGAGACGGCGACCTTCGAGCGCTCGCTCCAGATCCGAACCCTAGACGGGGCCGTGCTCGGCGCGCGCTTGGTAGAGCCGCCGGGGAAAGCCCACGCCAACGTGCTGATCATCGGTGCCGTCGCCGTGCCCCAGCGCTTCTACACGGGCTTTGCCCGACACCTCGCCGATCGCGGCTACCGGGTGCTCAGCTTCGACTATCGCGGGGTTGGGCGCTCGCGCCCGGAGCAGCTGCGCGGCTTTCGCGCGTCGCTCTCCGAGTGGATCGAGCATGACTACGAAGCTGCGCTCGCCTTTCTGCTCGAGCATCATGGCGAGCTGCCCTCGTTCGCCGTGGGACACAGCTTGGGTGGGCAGGCCCTCCCCCTCGCCACCGGCTCGAGCCTTCTGAAGGCGGCCGTCACGGTGGCGAGTCAGAGCGGCTATTACGGCCACTTCGAGAATCGCCAACGCATGGAGCTCCAACTTCGTGTCGTCCTGCCTGCGCTGTCGCGGGCCTTCGGCTACCTGCCTGGCTGGGCTGGCACGGGCGAAGACCTGCCTGCGGGTGTGGCCGAGGAATGGGCCCGTTGGTGCTTGTCGAACGACTACTACCTCGAGTCGCACCCGGAGTACGCTGCTCAGCTCAGCGCCTTCGACAAACCCCTGCTGGCCTACTCCTTCAGCGACGACCACTATGCGCCGCTCGTGAACGTGCGTTGGCTGCAGCACAAGTACGAGAGCGCCAAGCTCGAGAGCCGTCACCTCGACCCGAGAGAGCTCGGTCTGTCGCAGGTCGGTCACTTCGGGTTCTTTCGTGAGGGCTGCCGCCCCCTGTGGGACGAGGTCGAAGCGTTCTTCGCGGAGCAGCTCGGCCGCCCTCGCAGCACGGTGCGGCCGCTCGGGCCCCCCGCCGCGCGCACCGCGACGAAGCGCGTGCCCTTCGTGTCGGACGAGGAGATCTTGGACGAGCTCAGCTACGGCCGCGCCTGAGGCCTCCCGCGGCTCGCCGCCGAAACCCGACGGAAGGGCGCGGCGAGCTGCCCGAAGAAGCTACGCGGATAGCGCTCGACCCCATCGAACCCGAGCGGCTCGTTCGGGCTCTCCCTGGGCCAGTAGGCCGTGCGGAACAGATAGTCCCACACGCTGAGACTCAGGCCGTAGTTGACACCGTAGGGCACGGGCAGCGTCTTCGCGTGGTGGAAGATGTGCATGCGTGACGAGTTGAACACGTAGCGCAGCGGGCCTAGCGGCAAGCTGAGGTTTGCGTGATTCAAGTGGCCGATCAGAAGCGACAGCGTGTGCACCACGAACAGGTCGGTGACGGAGAAACCGAGCAACGCAAGCGGCACGAGCTCGAGGCTCCGATACACGATGGTCTCGCCGAAGTGATAGCGAAGGTGCGCTGCCACGCCCATCTCGCGCACGGAGTGATGCACTTCGTGTACCCGCCACAAGGCCGGCACGCGGTGCAAGAGCCGGTGAATCCAGTAGTGCACGAAGTCGCGATAGACGAAGAACACGAGCAGCTGCCCCGCGAAAGGCAGGGTCGCAAGCGACACGACCTCGAGGCGTGTGATCCCGATCGCACGCAGTCCATCCCAGAACGCCGCCGCACTCACCTCGGCCACCGCGGCATAGCCGATCAGCGAGAACAGAAAGTAGTTGAAGAACACGTAGAACAGGTCGAGCCAGAAGCCCTCCCGCAGGGGCCTTTGCGCCACCCGAAAGGGCCGCACCAGCTCGAGCAGGTACACGACCGCCGTGATCGCAACCAAGCTGTAAAAGTAGTTGCCCCAGCGCGGATTCGACACCTCCTGCGCCAGGTAGCGGGCATAGCCGAAGAAGGTGGCCGCGAAGATGGCGGAGTAGTCGCTCACGACGCGGTACAGCCTGCGCCAGCGCCTCGCGGACGTAAAGCGCTCAGCGCAGCGTCACGCGCCTGCGCGTCACGAGGGGGCTACCTTCGCGCTGCGCGTCGAGCTCGACCCACTCGAGCGCCGCCACGGGCAGCTCGAGCGCGGGCAGCTCAAAGAGCCCTTGGAGCACCTCTGCGATGGGTGCCGTCGGCAGGCTGCCTCGATAGCGGCCCAGCGTGACGTGGGGCACGTAGCCCTCGAAGCGCTGCTCTCGGCCATGGGCAGCGAGCCGCGTGCGGATCTCGTCGAGCAAGCCTCGGTCGGCCTCCACCGCGAGATACGGCACGCTGTAGAACGAGCTTGCGCCCGTGACACGCAGGGAGAAACGCTCCACCTTGCTCAAGGCCTCGGCTTGGGCCGAGAGCACCGCCTCGGCGATGTCGTCGTCGTGCTCGGGCGCGTGCGTGGGAAAGCCAGCCACCCAGACCGTCACGTGCAGATCGGAACGTGGCTGGGGCACGATGAAGCGCTCGAGGGCGCGCGCAACCTGCAGCGCGCGTTCGGCCACACAGGCCTCCTCGACGCGCACGATCCACACCGCATAGCGTTTTCGTCCTCGATGCCAGGCCTCCCGCACGCCCGGGGTCTCCCCCTGCGTATGCTCGCGCGCGCGAAAACGCGAGAGGCACGCCGCATGCGCCGCCCTGTCCACGTGGCGTCAGCCTTCCGGCAGCATCTTGCCTGGGTTCATCAGGTTGTGCGGATCGAGGGCCTGCTTGACCATGCGCATCACGGCCACGGCCTCGCCGTGCTCGGGGATCATGAAGCGCTTCTTGCCGAGACCGATGCCATGCTCGCCCGTGCAGGTGCCATCCATGGCGAGCGCGCGGTGCACGAGCCTGTCGCTGAACGCCTCCGCTTGCTTCACTTCCTCGGCGTCTTCGGGGTCGATCATGAGCCCGAGGTGAAAGTTGCCGTCGCCCACGTGACCGACGAGCGTCGCGAGGATCTTGCTCTTCGCCAGGTCTTCTCTGGTTTCGACGATGCACTCGGACAGGCGCGAGATGGGCACACACACATCCGTGGCGAGCATCTTCGAGCCCGGGCGCAAGGCGAGCGACGCCCACGGCACGTCCCTGCGCCCCTGCCACATTTTGTTGCGCTCGTTCTCGTTGGCCGACCAGCGAAAGTCGCCACAGCCGTGCTCCTTCGCGATGGCCTGCACGTTCTCGGCTTGCTCCGTGGCCGACGCCTGAGTGCCGTGAAATTCGAGAAACAGCGTGGGCTGCACGGCGTAGTCGAGCTTCGAGTACTTGTTGACGGCGTCGATCAACACCTCGTCGAGCAGCTCGATGCGCGCGATCGGAATGCCGCTCTGGATGGTCTCGATCACCGTGTCGACGGCGTCTTGGATGTTGGGAAACGAGCACACCGCCGAGGTGATCGACTCGGGCACGCCGAACAGACGCACCGTCACCTCCGTGATGATGCCGAGCGTGCCCTCCGAGCCCACGAACAGGCGCGTCAGGTCGTAGCCGGCGGACGATTTGCGCGCGCGACGCGAGGTGCGGATCACGCGGCCATCGGCGAGCACGGCGGTGACCGAGAGCACCGCCTCGCGCATCGTGCCGTAGCGCACCGCGTTGGTGCCCGACGCACGCGTGGCGGCCATGCCCCCGAGGCACGCATCGGCGCCTGGATCGATGGGAAAAAACAGGCCGCTGTGGCGCAGGTGACGGTTGAGCTGCTCGCGCGTGACGCCAGCCTGGACCACGGCATCGAGGTCTTCGGCGTGCACAGCAAGGATCTGATTCATCTGCTGTAGGTCGATGGTGATCCCACCCTGCACCGCGGCGAAGTGGCCCTCGACCGAGGTGCCGGCGCCGAAGGGGATCATGGGTGTCTGGTGCTTCGCGCACACCTTCACGATCTCCACCACCTCCTCGGTGGAGGTGGGAAACACCACGGCGTCGGGGTTACGTCCGGCGTTCCAGGTCCAGTCTTTGCCGTGTTGCTCGAGCACAGCCTCGGACGTGGAGAGCCGGTCTGAGAAGCGCAGCCTGAGCTCGTTGATCGTGTCGATGACGCCCATCGCTCGGCTCCCCCCTGCTCGTCACACGAGCGCTTGCTCTGGATGCTCGAGGTACTCGGCCAGATCGTTGATGAACACCGTCGCTTCGGCGCCATCGATGTAGCGATGATCGAAGCTCAGGCTGCACTGCATCATGGGGCCCGCGCAGAGCTGACCGTCGATCACCCTGGGCCGATCGACGATGCGCGACACCCACAGGCAGGCAGTCTGCGGCGGATTGATGATGGGGCGCGTGGAGATGATGCTCGCGCGCTCGAGCCCACCCGTGCTCGACACCGTGAACGTGGCGCCCTTGAGGTCTGAGACCTGCAAGCGCCCCTCTCTCGCGCGCTGGGCCACGTCGGACACGTCCTGCACCACGTCGAACAAGAGCCGCTTGTCGACCGCGCGAATCACGGGCACCACGAGCCTGTCGCCGGCAGCCACGGCCACCCCGAGATCGACCTGGTCGTACACCACGAGCTCGCCCGTGGCCTCGTCGATGTTGGCGTTGAAGCGCTCGTGACGAGAGAGCGCGGCCGCTGCGCACTTGGCTATCAGGTAAAGCGGCGACAGCTTGAGCGCGCGCTTCTCTGCGGCCGGCTTGAGCTTTGCCAACAACGCCTTGATGCCATCGCCCATCACCTCGAAGGTGGTGGTGGTGGTGACCGTACGCTGCACCGAGTCGTGCAGGTTGCGGGCCGACACCGCGCGCGCCCCGCTGAGCGGGATGCGACGCGCGCCCACAGCGCTCGCCACCTGCGCAGCCTTACCGAGCGCGGGCTGAGCCGGGACAGACGCGCGCTGCCCTGCGGCCGCGGCCTCGACATCACTGCGCAGAATGCGTCCGCCCGGCCCCGTGCCGGCGACGCGCTTGAGGTCGATCTCGAGCTCGCGCGCACGCTTGCGCGTGGAGGGCCCGGCGATGATCGTCTCGCTGACCACAGGTGGCGGTGGCACGATCTGGGAGACGCCCGACTGCGCTCCGTACGCGCCGTTGCCCTTGGGGCTCGCTCCCGAGGCGGTGTGGGCCTTGGCCCCGTGCATAGCCTCGAGCGCCTTTTGGTTCGCGCTCGCCTGGCCGACCAGCTTGCTGTCGGTCTCGATCTCGGCGATCACCGTGCCGACCACGAGCACCTGCCCGGGAGCCCCGTGAAGCGCGACGATCTTACCATCGCAGGGCGCGGGCAAGTCGACGGTGACCTTGTCGGTGTTGAGCGTGGCGATGTCTTCCCCATCGCGGATCGCCTGGCCGACCGACACCCGCCACTCGAGCAGCTCTGCTTCGTGGATGCCCTCGCCGATGTCAGGCAGCTTGAACTCGTATCTCATACGAGAAACTCCAGCGTTCGCGTCACGGCATTTTCGATGCGCCGCTCGTTGGGCCGATACCAGGCGTCTGCGCCCGCATAGCCGTAGGGCAGATCGGGCGGCGTCACGCGCTCGATCGGCGCATGCAGGTAGCCGAAGGCTTTTTGCTGCAGCACGGTCGCAAGCTCACTCGCGAAGCCGCCGCTCGTGGGCGCCTCGTGCACGATCACCACGCGCCCGGTTTTCTTCACCGAAGCGAGCAAGCACTCGAGGTCGTAGGGGATGATGCTGCATAGGTCGATCACCTCCACATCGAAGCCGCGCTCGGCCATCAGACGCTGGGCCAGGCGCTCGCAGTCGTAGCGCAAGGGCCCCCAGGTGATCAGCGTCAGGTCCTTGCCTTCACGCACGATGCGCGCCTTGCCGATCTCCAGCGCGGTGCCGTCGTCTTCGACCTCGCCGCGGATCGCGCGATAGAGCGGCACCGGCTCGAGCACGAGCACCGGATCGGGATCTCGAATCGCCGCGAGCAGAAGGCCATAGCAGTCTTCGGCCGTGCTCGGCGCGACGATCTTCAGGCCACCGCCGTGCACGTAGTAGGGCTCGGGGCTCTGCGAGTGCCAAAAGCCTCCACGGATGCCGCCAAAGGACGGGGCGCGCACCACCATGGGGCAGCTGTACATGCCGCCCGTGCACCAGCGGTACTTGGCGGCGCAGACCATGATCTGCTCGAACGCGTCGTGGATGAAGCCTGAGAACTGGATCTCGACGATGGGCTTCATGCCGTACAGGGCCATGCCCACGGCGTGGGCGACGATGCCCTTTTCGTCGAGCGGCGTGTCGATCACGCGCGACCTGCCAAAGCGCCTCTGCAAGCCTTGGGTGGTGCGGAAGATGCCGCCTTCGGTGCCCACGTCCTCGCCCAGGACGAGCACGTTCGAGTCGTGCTCGAGCTCGTGGGCCATGGCCGCGTTGAGCGCTTCGAGGATGGTCATGCTCGCCATGGCTCAGCCCTCCCCCAGGTCGGCCACGAGCTCGGCGCGTTGCTCCTCGAGCATCCACGTGGGCGTCTCGAAGACGTCGTCGAACATGTCCGCGGGCTTCGTCTGCGGCATCGCCGCGGCGGCCTCGATGGCCTTCGTCATGCCTTCCTCGCACTGCTCGAGGTAGAGACTCTCCTCGGCGTCACTCCAGTAGCCGCGGTTCTGCAGGTAGCCGCGCAGGCGCTTGATCGGGCACCAGCGCTGCCAGGCCTCGGCCTCTGCGGGGCTTCGGTAGAGATCCGGATTGTCGGACGACGTGTGATAACCGAGGCGATAGGTGACCGTCTCGATCAGGGTCGCGCCTCGATCCTTGGCCTCGTCGCGTGCCTTGCGCGTCATGGCGTACACCGCGAGCGCGTCGTTGCCGTCGACGCGCAGGTTCGGCACTTTGTAGGCGTTGCCCTTCTCGGCGAAGGTGTCGCTCGCGGTCTGGTAATCGTTGGGGGTCGACACGGCCCAGCCGTTGTTCTGGCACAGGAATACGATCGGCGGCTTGTGGATGCCCGCGAAGTTGAGCGCGCTGTGAAACTCGCCGCGCGAGGTGGCGCCGTCACCGAAATACACGATGAAGCGCGTGTCGTCGCCCTTGAGCTTCGCGGCCCAGGCGGCGCCCGCCGCGTGCGGGATGTAGGAGCCGACGATGGTCATGCAGGGCACGACGTTGAGGCTGCGATCGCCGAGCAACAGCGGCAGGCGACGTCCCTTGAGCGGCTCGTCGGCGCGCCCGAAGAACTGTGCAAAGAGCTGCGTGAGCGTGCCGCCGCGCGCGAGGATGGTGCCGGGCTCGCGCGAGGCCATGAACACCCAGTCGCTCAGCTCCATCGCGCATGTCGACGCCACGTGGGACGCCTCCTGCCCGCGCGACGGAATCCAAAAATCGATGCGTCCCGAGCGCTGCAGCTTCCAGCCGCGCGTGTCGATGGCGCGCACGAGCACCATCGTCTTGTACATCCTGAGCAACAGCTCCTTGGGCAGCTCAGGATCGGGCAGGTCGCCGATCAGGTTGCCCTCTCGATCGAGCACTTGTCGGATCCCGAGCTGCTTGGCGCGCTCGAGGGGCGGCGACACGGGAGGACGAGGATCGCCCTGAAACGGAGTGGCTTGCATCTTGTCTGTGGTCATCGCGTTTGGACTTCTCGAAACGGCGCGGTGGGGCTGGAGTAAACACCGTTTATCCAGGCCTGTCCACCCGACTCCGACGCCTGGTCATCTATCTCACGGGCGCGCTCACAGCGTGCGTTCGGCGGGCTCTGCCGACGGCGTCTTCAGCGGCCCGTCGAGCCGTGCGAGGAGCGCCTGATTGCCCTGCTCGAGCGCGACCTCCCGAGCCCGCGCCTGCCACGCGGCACGAACCTCGCCTGGCTCGCCCGCGAGCGCGAGGCACTCGCCTCTCAACCGCAGCAACTCGGGCTCGAACACGCGTTGGTCGCTCTCGGCAAGAAACGCGAACGCGTCGTCCAGGGCCTGCTCCGCGGACTCGAGCCGGCCCGCACCGAGCTCGGCACGCACGAGCGCCGCATCGAAATAGCTGAGCGCCCCGCGACTGCCCACGGCGATCAGGGCTGCGCGCGCGGCCCGCAGCTGCTCGGCCGCGAGCACGAACGCGCCGCGCTCACAGGCAGCCCAGCCAAGCACCAGCTGCGACAGCGCGCGAAAGTGCGGCATGCCCTGGCGGTCGGCGAGCTCAGCGAGGTGGCGCGCGCGCCGTGTCGCATCCTCGTGCTCGCCCAAGTGGCAGGCGAGCACCGCAGCCATGTACTCCACGAAACCCTGGGTGCCCGGCTGGTCGACGCGCGCCGCCCACGCGAGCGCCGCGTCGCGCGCCCGCCTGGCGTCGAGGGCATCACCCCGATGAAAGCGCACCCACGACAGAAAGCCGAGGCAGTAGGCGCGCGCGTCTTGCCCGAACAAGAACGCGAGCGCGCCGTGTCGCGCTTCGTCGTACAGCTGAAGTCCCGCGCGCAGCTCGACCTCGGCTTCGGCCAGCCTGCCGCACAGGGCGTGGGTGCCGCCGAGCGCCAGATGGGCCGCGAGCGTCACGCTCTCGTCGCCGCTGCGCTCGGACAGTCGACACAGTCGCTGCGCCATCTCCTCCGCCTTGGGATACAGCGAGCGCACTTGATAGAAGATCCAAAGTCCCCACAACGCGGGCAGAAGCTGCTCGCTCGCGGCCTCGCCCACGGCTTCGCACAGCGCAAAGGCGCGACTGTTGCTCTCCTCGAGCTCGGGCGCGGCATAACCGCGCGTCAACATCCAGGGCACGCCCAGGTCGACCCGCACGAGCAGTTCGTCGAGATTGCGCGCCGGCGAAACGGGCAGCTCCTCGAGGAGCGACAGCGCGCGTTCGAGGTGCTGCGTCGCTTCGCGCAGCGCCCCCGTGCGCAGGGCTACCTTGCCCGCCGCTCGCAGCGCGAAGACCGCCTCGTGCACCTTGCGCGCCGCAGCGTAGTGATGGGCGAGCAGCTCGGGAGGCGTGTGGGCGCGTGCGCTCAGCGTTTCGGCCACCGCGGCGTGGATCTCCTCCTGGGTGCGCCTGAGCAAGGAGCCGTAGGCCGCGTCCTGGATCAGCGCGTGCTTGAAGGTGTAGATGGCGTGGGGCGGCTCGCCACGCGCGAACAGCAGGCCCGACTCCGAAAGGCGCGACAGCTCGCGCTCCAGCTCGCCGTGCCCCCAGGCGAGCAACCTCGACAGCAGCTCGAAATCGAAGCGTCGGCCAATGACCGAGGCCACCTGAAGCACGGTCTTCGCCGAGGGCAGCTGGTCGAGGCGTGCCAGAAGTGACTGTTCGAGCGTGGGGGGCAAGTCGGACGCACGGCGTCCCGGGCCCCGTGCGAGCCATAGCCGAGTGAGCTCTTCGACGTACAGCGGATTGCCACCGCTGCGCGCGATCACGGCATCGAGCTCTTCGTCAGTCAGCGCATCGGCCTCCCCTGCCACGTGGGCCGCGAGCTCAGCCATCTCGTCGCGTGACAAGCCCTTGAGCGTGAGGCTCGTGTCGTCGGGCCAGGGCACGCGCAGCTCGGGCCTCGCGGTCGAGATCAGCATCAAGGGCGCGTCGGCGACCCGCTCGGCGAGCGCGCTCAGCCACTCGAGGGTGGACTCGTCGGCCCACTGCAAGTCTTCGAATACGAGCGCGATGGGATGCTCGCGAGCACAGGCGAGGAGAAATGAGGTGAGGGCCTCGAAGGTGCGCGCGCGCCGGATCGCGGGCGACTGATTGGAGAGCGCCTCGGGCTCAGGAACGGCCGCGCCGAACAGGTGGCCAAGCAGGGCGAGGGCCTGCACGTCGCCGTAGCCTACGTGCGCCGCGCGGGCGCACAAAGCCTCCCAGCGTGCCTCGGGAGAGGCCGAGGGCCCGTGGCGGAGCCAGCGCGGAGCGAGCTCGATCACCGGATGAAGCGCGCTCGCGGAGCAGAACTGCGTGCAGCGCGCAGACAGCCACTCGGGCCCTTCGTCGAGCAGGGCGGCACGAAAGGCTTGAAGCAAGCGTGACTTGCCGATACCGGCCTCGCCGCTGATGCTCACGACACGCCCGCGTCCGCGCGCGGCCTGGCGATAGCGTCCCTCGAGCACGGCCAGCTCCATCTCGCGTCCGACGAGCGGCGCCCGCGGCGCGCCCGCTTCGTCCTCTTCGCCGAGGCCTGCCACGCGATACACGCGCAGCGGCGTGTCGACCCCACGCAGCTCCTTCAGGCCGAGGTCGACACACACGAAGTGCCCCGTGACGAGACGTGCCGTCGTCTCGCTGATCACCACCGTGCCTGCGATCGCCAGCCCTTCGAGACGCGCGGCCACGTTGGGCGTGGCGCCGATGGCCAGCGCCTGGCCGGCCTCACCGGAGCCCATGGCGCCGATCACCGTGGGCCCCGTGTGCACGCCGATGCGTACCGTGAGCTCGGCGCCGAAGCGCTCACCGAGGTCGTGGGCCAACGACTCGAGCTCCTTCACCACGTCGCGAGCCGCGGCGACGGCACGCCGCGCGTCGTCGTCGTGGGCCCGCGGATAGCCGAAGTAGACGAGGATGCCATCGCCGAGATACTGGGCGACGTGCCCGCCGTAGCGCGCGATGACGTCGCCCGCGACGCGCTGGTAGGCGCGGATCACCTCGCGCAGATCTTCGGGATCGAGCTGCCGCGACAGGGCTGTCGAGCCCACCAGATCGCAGAACATCACGGTCAGCAGGCGGCGCTCGGCCTCCAGCATGACGTCGTCGACGATCGACGTGCGGCTGGACGCAGGCGGGGCCGTAGGCTCGGGCGTGAGCTTCGCGCCGCACTCCGCACAGAACTTGGCGCGCGCGGGCGCCTCCGCACCGCAGCCTGCGCACTTCTGTGCGAGCACAGCTCCGCACTCCATGCAAAACCGGGCGTTTGCGGGGTTGTCACTCGCGCACTGACTACACTTCGTACTGCTCATGGGCTCGATGTCTCACCGCACTCGATCGGGCATGCGCCCGGCCTCGAAGGCATCGCGCTGCGCGGCCGTGAAGGGTTGGTCGTAGAGGGTTTGGTCCTGCTGCGACACACGGAAAAGGTCGACGATGAAGTTCATGCGCTGAAGCAGCTCGCCCCAGTCGTCGGCACCGCTGCCGTGCACGGTGTTGCCCGTGTGATCGTACCGCTCGAGCAGCGCGAGCAACGGCGGATAGGTGAGCTCGCGCAGCGGCTCGGGAAAACCAGCGATGCCGTCGGGCACATCCTGGCCGAGCGAGATCACGCGACCGCCAGGCAGCGCGAGCATCATCAGGGTATCGGTGGCCACGCGCTCCCAGATGCGCGTCACCACGTGCACGACCGGACGCGCCACCACCTTGGCCGCCCGATCGATCGGACCTCTCACCCGCGGTGGCAAAAGGCCCGGCAGGCTGCGCACGACCTTCGACTCGACCACCTCGCGAATCGGAGCGTCGAGGGCGCCTTGGATGTTGGGCTGCAGGCGCGTCTGTTCGTGAAGCCCAATCTGACAGTTGGCGAGCAGCACCTTCTGCGCCTTGAGCGCCGCGTCGCGCTCGAAAGCGCACTCGTAGTAGAGCCGAAAAGCCGAGCGCAAAAGGTCTTGGCCGTCGTTTGCCTCCGGAGGCCCGGGCCGAAACGCCTGACGGGCCGCAAACTCGGCGTAGCGCGCCTCGTCGGGCGCACGCAGCTCGGCGAAGGTCTCGGCGAAGTCGGCGAACATCGGCGCGAGCTCGGCGAACACCTTGAGGTTGCCCTCGGCCACCTGGCTCTGCACGCGTGCGATCGCGGCACGGGCCAGGTCGAACAGCGTCTCGGGCCTTTTCAGCACCCGTGGCCCGAAGAGGCGCTCGCGCAGACGATCGAGCCCCTGCTGCAGGGCGAGCTCGCGGTCGAGGACGAAGCGGAGGTACATCGGCACGATGTCGGCGCGAATCGACTCACCCGCGGTCTTCGAAGCCCAGGTCGCGAAGGTGGACCAGTTGACGTTCTCGCGGCCGATGACCTCGGCGATGCCCACGGAGAGGTCGCGATAGCGCTGGGTGATCAACAGGTTGCGCAGAGCGCCGTCCTCGATCGCCACGATGCGCGCGATATCGAGCCGCAGCACGGAAGGCTCGGCGGGGGGCGGCAGAGAGCTATCGAGGTCGAGCTCGTGACGGGGCGCGAGCTGGGGAGCGTTCGTCGGCCCTTCGAGTGTAGGCTGCATGCGCGCATCCTACTACGTGAGCGCCGCCAGGCGACACCCTGGATCACTCCCGTTCGCGTCGCGCGCACGCCTCGCGCAGCTGGTCGCGCAGCTCCGCGCGCTCGCGGTCGGCCTCGGCGAAGCGCTCCGCCAACGCACGCATCAGAGCCCCCAGCCAATGGCGGTCGGCGAGCTCGCGCTCACGGGTGTCCTTCGTGATGACGAGCGCACGCTCCTCGCTGAGCGCCACCACGCTCGCGGTGCGCAGCCCCGCTGTGAGCAACGCGGTCTCGCCGAACACGTCGGACGGCCCCATCTCACGCAGCACGCTCTCCCGGGCGCCATGGGTCTGTCGCACCTCACAGCGCCCCTCAGTGATCACGTAGGCGGCGGAAGCGGGCTCTCGTTCGCGCACGATCACCTGGCCCGGCGCGAAGCTGCGCGAGGCAAACCAGCCCCCGCCGCGCCGAAATGCTTCGAGCTCCAGCTTCAACGCGGCGACGGACGGATAACGGCCCTCCCGTTCAGGACTGAGCGCGCGCTCAGCTATCTCGACGAGCCCGGGCGGCAGCACGCGCGAAGTCCCAACTTCGGACAGGGGCGCGAGGACCGGGCGCTCGAGTTGCTCGACCAGGGTCTTGGCTGAGGGACTCGGCGTATAGGGGGGACGGCCGGCCAGGATCTCGTAGAGGATGGCTCCGAGGCCGTGGATGTCGGTACGCTCGTCTACGCGCGCCTGCTCGCTGAGCTGCTCGGGCGCCATGTACGCAAGCGACCCGCGTAGGCCGCGGTGCACGGGCAAGGGCTCGAGAAAGCCCTCGCGATCGGGCTCGCACTCGACCGCGATGCCCCAGTCCATGACGTAGACCTCGCCGTGATCGCCGAGCATCACGTTGTCGGGCTTGAGGTCGAGGTGCAGCACGCCATGGGCGTGGGCAAACGCCACCGCGTCACACACCTTGAGCATGATCTCGAGCACGCGCTCCAGGGTTTCGCCTTCCATCGGCACGTTCGAGAGCTCGTCGAGGCGCGCGGACAGGGTGCGTCCCTCGATGCGCTTCATCAGAAACGCCGCGTACTCCGCCGATGGATCGAGAAACAAGTCGTGCACCGGCACGATGTGCGGATGCTCGAGGCGACTCGTCAGGCGCGCCTCTCGCACGAACGCATCACGCTCGGGCGACGAGCTCGCAAGCTCGGGACGCAGCACCTTGAGCGCGACGCGCCTGCGCAGCACGCGATCGAAGGTGTCGAACACCTCGCCCATCCCCCCGGCCCCGAGGGCGTCTCGCTGCTCGTAGCGCTCACCGCCCAAGGGACGGCTGAAGCCAGCCTCCCCGCGACGCGCACCCGAATAAATGGTGTCGTCCCAGGGAGTGGAGTCCGAGCCCTTCGTGCGGATCACAGTCACGGCCCGCCGACTGTACCACGCTCAACGCGGCGGCGATTCGAGGGCCTTTTG
>CAYNOM010000087.1:0-14282 GCA_964398415.1 uncultured Polyangiales bacterium
CCAGCTTGGGCAGGCCGAACGGCAAAAGGCGGCCGTGCAGGTCGCGGATGGCCTCGTTCAGGTTCGGCAGCGCGATGGCGATGGCCGCGGGCTCGCCGTCGATCTCGGCGATCATGGCGATGTTCTCGTCGAGCAGGAGCTTCATGTCCTGCACCATCTTCATCAGCTCGGCCTCGGTCATGGGCACGAAGTGGAAGTTGTCGCTCCAAGCATCGTTGAAGACGTCCATCACGATGCGCACGTCTTCCTCGGCGTGCGAGCGCCGCACGGGACGCAGGCGCACCTCGGGCATGCCGCGCAGCTCCTCGTGGGCCTTGAGCGCGCGCTTCGGAATCTGGCCCACCACGTACTTCCAGCCGAGCACGTCCTTGCACTTGGCGAGCCCCGCCGCCTTGGCCACTTCGTCCTGATAGGCGCGGTGATAGGGCATGAGGATCATGGAGGGCTCGGCGTGGCCCTCGACCATCGTGCCGACCTCCTCGTTGACCGAGAGCGAGAAGGGGCCGCGCAGCACGGTCATGCCGCGACCACGCACCCAGGCCGCCGCGGCGTCGACGAGCGCTTTGCCCACGCGCGGGTCGTTGACCGTGTCGAAGAAGCCAAAGAACCCGCAGCCGTCTCCGTAGCGCGCGAGGTGCTCGCGATCGATCTGCGCCGAGATGCGCCCCACGAGCTTGCCGTCGCGGTAGGCCGTGAACAGTGTCGCCTCTGCGTGCTCGAAGAAGGGGTTTTTGCCGGGCGTGAGGCGATCTTTTTGCTCCATGAAGAGCGGCATCACGAAGCCTGGATCACGCGCGTAGAGCAGCTCGGGCACGCGCAAGAAGGCGCCCATGTCGTGGCCCGGGCGGTGTTCTTTGATCTGGATCGACATGGCTCAGCCGTTCCCCGGGCCCACCATGCGCTCCGGCTTGACCTCGGCGTCGAACTCCTCACCCGTGAGCAGTCCGAGCTCGATCGCAGCCTCGCGCAGCGTGGTGCCGGACTTGTGGGCATGCTTGGCGATCTTGGCCGCGTTGTCGTAGCCGATCTTGCGGTTGAGGGCCGTCACGAGCATCAGCGAGCCGCGCAGGTTGCGCTCGATGACCTCACGATTGGGCTCGATGCCGTAGGCGCAGTTGTCGTTGAAGCTCTCGGCGCCGTCTGCGAGCAAACGGATCGACTGCAAGTGGTTGTAGGCGAGCACGGGCTTGAACACGTTGAGCTCGAAGTTGCCTTGGCTCGCGGCGAAGCTGATGGCTGCGTTGTTGCCGAACACCTGCACCGCCACCATCGTCAGCGCTTCGCTCTGGGTGGGGTTCACCTTGCCGGGCATGATCGAGCTGCCGGGCTCGTTTTCGGGGATCGTGAGCTCACCGATGCCGCAGCGCGGACCCGAGGCGAGCCAGCGCACGTCGTTGGCCATCTTCATCAGCGCCGCGGCGAGCTGACTCAGCGCGCCGCTCGTCGCCACGAAGCTGTCGTGCCCCGCGAGCGCGGCGAATTTGTTGGGCGCCGAGATGAACTTGCGGCCGCTGATCTCGCTGATTTTGGCGGCGGCGAGGTCTGCGTACTCGGGGTGCGAGTTGAGGCCGGTGCCCACGGCGGTTCCGCCGACGGCCAGCTCCTTGAGCTGCGGCAACGTGAGCGCGACGCTCTTCAGCGCGTGGTCGATCTGCGACACCCAACCGCTCATCTCCTGGCCGAGCGTGACCGGAGTCGCGTCCTGAAGGTGCGTGCGGCCGATCTTGATGATGTCGTGATAGGCCTTGGCCTTCTGATCGAGGGTGTCGCGTAGCTTTTTGACGCGCGGAAACAGGTAGTCCTCGATCGCCTCCACGGCGGCGATGTGCATCGCCGTGGGGTAAGTGTCGTTCGACGACTGCGACATGTTGACGTGATCGTTCGGGTGCACGGGCTTCTTCGAGCCCATCTCGCCGTCCGCGAGCTGGATGGCGCGGTTCGAGATCACCTCGTACACGTTCATGTTGCTCTGGGTGCCAGAGCCCGTCTGCCACACCACGAGCGGGAAGTGCTCGGACAGCTTGCCCGCGATGACCTCGTCGGCCGCCTGCACGATCAAGTCTTTGACCTTGGCGTCGAGGGAGCCGAGCTCTGCGTTGGCGAGGGCGGCCGCCTTCTTGAGGATGCCGAACGCACGAATCACCTCCTGCGGCATCTTCTCGGTGCCGATGCGGAAGTTCTGCAGCGAGCGCTGGGTCTGGGCGCCCCAGTACTTTTCCGACGGGACTTCGATCTTGCCCATCGAGTCGGATTCGATTCGCGTGGCCATGCGCGGTGCTCCTTCGCTTTTCGGCCCGATGCGTAGCACAAACGCAGGCCCACGGGGGGTCGAGCTCCTCCGCACGATCTCGCGACCTGGCCGGATGTCGTGTAGCGTCGCGACATGCGTGGGTCGTGCTGTTCGCTCGGGCTTTTTCTCGTTTTATTCCTTTCGGCGCCGGCACGCGCCGAAGAACCGGATCCGGGAGCGCTGCGTGCACGTCTCGAGCGCCTCAGCGCGCACAGGCCCGAGGCCGTGCCCCCAGGCAGCCTGACGAGCATTTCCCACGTGATCGATGTGGCTGAGCGTGTGCGTCGCGGCTTTCCGACTCAGTCGACCGAGTGGTCGCGGCGCGCGGCCCGCTACCTCGCGCTGGCTGAGGCGGGCAAAGACCCCTACCCGCTCGAGCGCGGCAAGATCGTGAGCCGTGGCTACGTGTCGCCCATCTCGACCCGCGTGCAGGGCTACACGGTGTACGTGCCGCCCGACTACACCCCCGACAAGCGCTGGCCGCTGATGATCGTGCTCCACGGCGGCTCGTCGAACGGCAACCTGTTTCTCGGCGTCGTGCTCGGCAACAACATGAACTGGAAGGAGTACGACCGTCACCTCTGGGACACCTACGAGCCGCGCTGGTCGCCGCCTTGGATCGTCGCTGCTCCCGACGGCTACGGCCAAGTGATGTGGCGCTACATGGGCGAGCAGGATGTGCTCGACGTGATCGACGACATCGGGCGGCACTACAGCGTCGACAGTGATCGCGTCGTGCTCTCGGGGCTCTCGAACGGCGGCGTGGGCGCCTACAGCATCGGCTCGCGCCAC
Source organism: uncultured Polyangiales bacterium (assembly GCA_964398415.1). Lineage (GTDB taxonomy): Bacteria > Myxococcota_A > Polyangia > Polyangiales > DASUME01 > DASUME01. The sequence goes on from CAYNOM010000087.1 coordinate 3,083, forward strand.
GCCTCGCGCTTCGCATTGGTGCAGGCCATCGCCGGCGCGCCGAGCTGGATTCAATATGCGGGCGAGTCCTCGGTGACCGACGTCGAGCGCCCCCTCTTGCAAGCGCAGAGCGCCTTCGACCTGGCGGAGAACTTCTTCGGCACCGACTTTCGTTACTACATGGGCGACAAGGATCCTGGCCCCATGCGCCCCGCCTACGTGAAGGCGTTTCAGGCGAGCCTCGAGCGGCGCAAGATTCCGGCGAAGGTGAAGTGGTACGACGCCGGCCACGATCTGCTCTACCTCGTGCACCGCCACGGCAAGATCTACGCGGAGCTCGAGGGCGTGCGTCGACAGCAAAAGCCGAGCGAGGTGCACGTCGTGAGCTACGATCTGCGCGCGGCACGTCAGCACTGGCTCGAGATCACGCGTTTCGCCAAATACCCTGCGCTCGCTCGCCTGGTCGGCAAGGCGCAAGCAGAGCGCATCGACGTCACCACCGAGAACGTGGAGGCGTTCACCGTCGATCTGCGCGACGTGCCTCTGACGGGCTCGCGCGTCGAGATCGTCGTCGATGGGGTGTCGCTGGGCCCCGTGTCGCGAAGCAGCCTCGGACACCGCGCGCACCTCGTGAAGCGCGGCGCAGGCTTCGGCTTCGGCGTGCCGCACGAGGATGGCCCCGTGAAACGCCCGGGGCTCTCGGGGCCGATCACCGACGCCTATTACGCGCGCATGGTTCACGTGTACGGCACGCAGCGGGCGGAGCACGAGGCCACGCTCAAGCGTGCCGCCGACAAGGGCGCGCGCGGCTGGCCGATGTGGCTGTGGACGGTGGAGCAGGAGGTGGTCGCCGATCGGGACGTGACGCCCGAGCTCGCCCAAAAAGCCCACCTCGTGCTCTACGGCACGCCCGGCGACAACCTGGTGCTCGATCGCATCGCGCCCAAGCTACCGATTCGCGTCGAGGGACAGGGCATCGTGCTCGGTGAGCGGCGGCTCGAGCCGAAGGGTGTGGGAACCCGCTTCATCTACCCCAATCCCGAAGCGCCCGAGCGCTACGTGATCGTGCAGACGGCTCCCACGCTCGAGGCCGTGACCCGCGGTCACAATCTGCCCGATTTCGTCCCCGACTACGTGGTGTACGACGCCACGAGCGCGCGCTCGCGACCGCGGCTCGTGCCTTCGGCGCCGCCACCTGTGCGCGGCTACTTCGACACGCGCTGGGCCCTGCCCCCTACAAACCCGCCCCCGCCTCAGCGCTGACTTGCCGCTTTTTGGACATCTGCTCCCGAGGCATGCCAACGGGAGAGTGTGAAGGCGTTCTGCTTCGTCCCCGTGCTCTTCGGGCTGGTGCTTGCGGCTTGTCTGTCGCCGTCCGCGGGCGAGAGCGGGCCGGATGCGCAGGTGGACGCCATCGGCACCGCAACGCTGGCCGAGGCCATGGATGCCGTCGGTGATGAGCCAAGCGTTCCTCCGCGTGCGCCCGTCGAGCGGCGGCCCGTCCGTGAGCTGCGCGAAGAAGACCTCGTCGCCAAGCGCTATCCCGCCTACGGCCTGACGCTGTACCACATGTCGAACGTGCGCGTCGCCCCGGACGCGTCGAGCCGCATCATCGGTTACATGCGTCGCGGCTCGCGTTTTCGCGCATCGGAGGAGATCTCGCGTAAGGGCTGCGCCAAGGGCTGGTTCGAGGTGCCGGGGCAAGGCTTCGTGTGCAACGGCGATGGCTTCGTGGTCGACAGTGTCCCTCGCGACGCGAGCACGACGCCCACGGGTGTGTCGCTCATGGACCCCTTACCCTATCGCTACGCCAAGGTGATCGGACGCAACGTGCCCCAGTTCTACCGCCTGCCCAGCGTCGACGAGGAGCGTGGGGTGATGCAGGCGCTCGCCCTGTTCGAGCGCGACGCGGGTACGGGGGCGGTTGCGAGCACGAGCACGAGCACCGACGACAACGCAGACGCGCTGCCCGCGGCGCTGTCCCCGCTCGTGAGGCTGCGCATGCAGCCAGGTTTCACGGTGAGCATCGATGCCGAAGACGGCACCGACCCGACACGCCCCTTCTTGCGCACCGTGCGCGGCGGTTACGTGCGCGCCGATGCTCTCGTCGACACGAAGCGCCCGGCGGCCATCGGCGTCGCCCTCGGGCCCGACTTCACGCTGCCGGTCGCGTTCGTCTATCGCGGTGGGGCGCCCCTGCTCACGCGCGATCCCCTGACTGGCGAGGCCAGAAAGATCGGCGGCGACTTAGCCCTGCACAGCGCCCACGCGCTGACCACGGAAACCGTGCGCCGCGCCGGGCGCGTCTACCACGTGACGCGTGAGGGCTTACTGTTGCCCGAGAGCTCGGTGCGCGTCGTCACCCAGATCCCGCGACGGCGTCCGCTCAAGAGCGACGAGCGCTGGATCTACGTCGATCTCGACCAGCAGGCGCTCACCGCCTACGAGGGCGATACCCCCGTGTTCGCGACGCTGGTATCGAGCGGTCTGCCCGATCACGCGACGCCCACGGGCACGTTTCGTCTGCACGCCAAGCACGTGACCACGACCATGGCAGACGACCTCGCCGCCGACGGCCCCTACAGCATCGAGGACGTGCCGTGGACGATGTACTTCCATGGCAGCTACGCGCTGCACGCGGCCTTCTGGCACGAGCGCTTCGGGCACGTGCGCAGCCACGGCTGCGTGAACCTGAGCCCCCGCGACGCGCGCTGGCTCTTCTTCTGGACTCTCCCCGAGCTGCCGAGCGCCTGGCACGGCATCTTGGCCGAGGTGGGCAAGGGAACCACCGTGATCGTCGAGAGCCCGAGCGCGCTAGCCTCCGCGCAGAAGCCCTGACCACGGAGGTGGGCAACTGCTCGCGCTCGGCTCACTCCGCAGCCTGAGCGTAAGTCTGGGGCCGCGGTGCGTACTGGGCGAGCAGGCGCTGCATTCGCGCATTGAGGCCCGCTAGCTGTGCAGTGGCCTCTTCCGTCTGGCGCAAGCTGGCCGCGGCACCGTTCGTGGCCGTGCTGATGACCAAGAGGGCCTCTGCCACCTCCTGGATCCCCGCATTTTGCTGACGCGCGCTGTTCGCAATCAAGCGTGCCGATTCAGACGATTCGACGATGGCCCGACTGAGCTTGTGGATGTTCTGTCCTGACAGATCTGCCAGGGCCATCCCGATCTCCACCTTCTTCGTGCCCTCTTCTGTGGAGACCACGGCGGAGTTGGTCCCCCCCTGAATCTGCCCAAGGATCTGCCTGACCTGAGCGGTTGCATCGCGGGATTGCTCGGCGAGGCTCCCGATCTCGGTGGCCACCACGCCAAACCCGCGCCCATGCTCGCCGGCGCGTGCCGCTTCGATCGCCGCGTTGAGCGCGAGCAGCTTCGACTGTGCCGCGATCTCCGTCACCGAGGCGATGATGTTTCCCACTTGGGATGTCTGATCGCTCAAGGTGAGAATGCGTTCGGCGATCTGGGAAACCTGATCGCGGATTTCGCGCATGCTCCCAACGGCGCGCTCCACCGCTTCGGTACCTTCGTTCGAGGTGTCGGCCGACCGGTGCGCCTGCGCGATGACCCGCTCCGCCTGATCGAGCGTTTCCGACGACGTATGGCGTAGCTCGCTGAGGGTGGCCGTCACTTGCCCCACGGACGTCGCGAGCTCCTGGGCCGCGGCGCTCTGTTCGGAGATCGTAGAGGCCAGCCCAACGACGGTCGCGTCGAGCCCGCGAGAGAACTCCTGCAGAGAGGATGTAAATGCATCGCGGTCGGCAATCCTCTCGGCGGCCGCAGACACGAGCCGCGCCACGGATCGCAGCGCGTCGCCTCGGGCCTTGCTTACCTTGACCGCCTTGGTCGAGAAGAAGTCCATGGTCGCAATGACCTCACCGCGCACGATCACCGGAAAGCAGACGCCCGACCTGATGCCTGCTTGTCGCGCCACGGGGGCACGCACGCAGTCCGTCACCTCTCCGAGGTCGTCGACCACGACCAGCTCGCCTGTCGACCAGGCGCGCCCGTTCACGCCGGTGCCACGTTCGAAGGCCGCCTCGCGCGTCACGCGCCTGAACGCAGAGCTCACCTCCCCGGACTCTGCCGTGAAGTGCAACTCGTCTCTCTTACGGTCGCGCGTCCAATAGGAGCCGTAGCTCCACGAGAATGCGGCGCGCACGGCCTCGAGCGTGGCTTCTGCCATGGCGTCGACGGTCTCGGCGCGTCCCATCGCCTCGAGCACCTGTGTGACTGCCTGCGCGTCCTCGGCCTGCTCGCGCTGGCGCTCCTCCTCGCGGATCCGTTCCAGCGTGCTCGACACGATCTCACCCACGTTCCGGAGGGCCTCGATGCGAGCTTCGCTGAGCTTGATGCGCTCGAGGGCGAAGAAGTCCATGGTGCCCACGATCTCGTCGTCGACGCTGATCGGAAGGCAGACGCCCGATTTCACTCCCGCGCTGCGCGCAGCGGGAGCACGCACGCAGTCGGTCACCTGACCCAAATCACCGATGACCAGCAGGTCCGCCTTGGCCCAGGCGCGCCCGCTGACGCCCACGCCACGCGCAAAGCTCGCCTTGAGCGTCACGTCTCGGAACTCCTGACTCACCTGGCCCGAGTCGATCGAGAAGCGCAGCAGATTGCTCGATGTGTCGATCTCCCAGTACGAGCCGTAGCTCCAGCCGAATGCCGCGCGCACCGACTCGAGTGCGACCCGGGCCGCGTCATGCTTCGTGCGAGTGCGCCGCAGCGCCCGCAGCACAGAGGTCACGGCTTGGATGTTCGCTTGGGCCTCCGACGCCTGCTGCGGGCGCGGCTTCTGCTTTTTCTGATTGTCTACGTCCTTCATGCGTTTCCCCCCCAGAGCGTTCGCGCTAGCGTTCGCAGCGCCCATGACGATCACGCCGTCCCCAAACCGCGCAGGCGAAGGGCCTGCGTCGTCGCGTGTGCAATCCGTGAAAGCAAGTCGATGATCTGGGACGGCGACAGCGACTGCTCCACCGCACCGCGTTGGCGAGCCACTTCGGGCATGCCGTTCACGACGCAGGTGGCGGCCTGCTGCGCGATCGTCGTGGCCCCTGCGCGCCGCAACGTGAGCAAGCCCGCCGCGCCGTCCGCCCCCATGCCCGTGAGAAGCACGGCGATCAGCTTCGCTCCCAGCGTGCGCGCCGCAGAGTCGAACAGCGCGTCGATCGACGGAAGAGCCTGCCCGGCGCGCGCCTCGGCAGGCACGCGCCAAAGCCCCTCATGGCTGAGCAAAAGGTTTTGGGTGGACGGTGCCAGATAGACGCGCCCTGACTTCAACGGCTCACCCGTAAGGGCCAACGCGACCCGGTGTCCGGTCGTCGATAGCCATGCGGCAAGCCCACTGTCGAAGCCCTCGAGCACGTGCTGGGCCACGACGATCGGCAGCGGATAGGGCTTCTGTATGCTCGAGAAGATCTCATGGAGCACGGACGGACCGCCCGTCGATGCACCGATCAGCACGCACTCGTACCGCGGCGCGAGGCTCGGCGGAGCGGCCCTTACCGGTTTCGTCGCATGGTTCTCCCGTCTCTGCTTGCGCCGCACCACGCGCGCACGCGACATGACGCGCACGGCGCCGATCAACCGCGTCGCGAAATCCTCAGAGACGCCCGCACGCAGACCTTCCGGTTTGGCGAGAACCTCGACGGCCCCCGCGTGCAGCGCGGCAAAGGCCTTCTCGGTTGGGCCACCGACGTGTGCGCTCAGCACAATCACGGGTCTCGGTGCGCGATCCATGATCTGCCGCAACACTTCGAGGCCATCCATGACGGGAAGCTCGAGATCGAGCAGCACCACGTCCGGCTGCTCGCGGATCACGGCTTCGAGCGCCATGGCGCCATTCGTGGCTGTCGGCAGCAGCACGAGACCCGGAACGGTGCGGAGCATGCCCTCGATATGGGCGCCCACGGTACGCGAGTCCTCCACGAGCAGAACCCTCATGACGCCTTGCCGATGGGCGCACCGACGAGCCCGCGCACGCGCTCGAGAAAGCCAGACTGTTCGAATTCAGCCTTCACCACGTAGGCATCGGCGCCGGCGTCGATGGCACGCTTCCGCTCACGGCCATCGCCCACCGACGTCACCATGACGACCGGCACGTAGGGTCCCTTGCGCGCACGGATCGCGCGACACAGATCGACGCCATCCAAGTTGGGCATCTGCAGGTCCGTGATCACGACGTCGCACTGCCGCATCTCATCGAGTTGGCCAAGAGCCTGTACGCCATCCGAAGCCACGACCACGCTGTAGCCAGCCGCCGTGAGAATGTTGCGCAACAAGGTCCGCATCGTGATCGAGTCGTCCACGACGAGCACGTGGCGCTCGTTGTCATTCGCAGGCTGTGCGGGCCGGTCGAAGGACACTTGGCGCGCGCCGGCCTGCAAAAACAACGCATCCACGTTCACCACGGGTAAGACCGCCCCGTCCACCTGCACGGCGCCTCCGAGAAACAGCTCGCTGCCGGCTAGCGCCGGTGGGAAGGGCCTGATCACGAGCGCCTGCTCGCCGGCGACGTCATCGACCAGAACCACGAGGCGCTGCCTTCCGTGTCGCAACACGAGCCCCTGCACCTTCGTCCCCTCCGCATCTCCGCGCACAGAGAGCAGTCTCGACAGCTCCGCGACCGACAGCACCTCGTCTCCGATCCTGACGGTCGGACAGCCCTCCAGTTGTCCGATGTCGTCCCAGCCAAGGCGCAGCACGCGCTCGACTCGGTTCAACATGACGGCAAAGAACTGCCCCCCGACCCGCACCACGAGCCCGCGACTGGTGGCGGCGGTAATCGGAACCTCGATGCTGAAGCACGACCCATACCCCGGTTCGTGGGTGAGGCTCAGCTTGCCATCCAGCTCGTCGACCACGCTGGCGACGATGTCGAGACCCATGCCTCGACCCGCCAGATGATCGGCGTGATCGCGGGTCGAAAAACCGGGATGCGTCAGGATGTCGAGGAGCGCCTTTTTGGATGACAGATCGCCGTCGATCGTAAGGCCGAGCTCCTGGGCCTTGCCGAGCACCTTGCGCACGTCGATCCCGCGCCCGTCGTCACGGATTCGGAGCACCGCACGTGTGCCTTCACAGCTCGCATCGAGGAATACGCAGCCGTGGGCGGGCTTACCCCGCAACGTGCGCTCCTCGGTTGACTCGAGACCATGCACGACCGCGTTGCGCGACAGATGGAGGAGCGGTTCGCGTAGCTTCAGCAGCACCGCGCGATCGATCTCGGCGCCCTCGGCCCGCACCTCGAGGCGCACCGACTTGCCGCACTCGCGCGCGGCCTCGCGCACGACCGACGCATACTCGTCGAAGAAGGGGGCAAGTGGCATGAGCCTGAGCTCGCGGATCCCGTCTTCGAGGCTCGTGCTCACGGCCACCGCCTGGGCGTTGACGAGCGGTGCTTGGCGCGAAAGCGCGTGGGCGTCACGGCCGAGCTCGAGCAGCTCCGTGCCGAGGGCACGCGATGCGGCCTCCACCCCGCGCAATACGGTGGGCCCGAGAGCGCGGCTGCGTTGGCGCAGGCGTGCGTCGAGGTCGCGATAGGCCTGCATGCTGCGCTCTGTGTGGGTTCGCAGCTCCTTGATGCGATCCAGCAGCGCGCGGTTCTGGAGGCGCACGAGCACGAGCTCGGACACCAACGCGTCGAGGGCATCGATGCGCTCTGGACGCACGCGCAGGAGCTCGCTCGACTTGGTGCGAGCGGGCGCACCCAGCGTGACCTCGGGGTCGAGCGCCGACGGGAGCGCCGGCTCGAGCTCAGACTCATTCTGAGCACCGGCGTCCGCCCTCGGCGCGCCCACCTCCGCCACGGCGCGACGCAGATCGGACAGGGCGTCAAAGAGCGCATGCACCTCGGAATCCGTCGGGAGCACGTCGCGTGCGCACAGAACGGCGATGCGCGCCTCGAGCGCGTGGGTCTTCGAGCTGGCGCTCTCAGCGCCGGCCGCGGCGCACGAGCCCTTGAGCGTATGCAGGGCGCGCTGAACTTCGAGCCACAGCGCGCTCGGATTCTCCGCCCCTGCTGCGATGCTGTCGATGTGGCGCTCCACGTAGGCGACGAGCTCTTCGCCCTCTTCCACGAAGATCTCCATGATCTGAGCGCGCACGGCATCGGTCAGCACGTGATGGAGAGGTCCTTTTGCTTGGCTCACGGACATGCAATCGATCCTCAGAAAGCTGCAAAAAACGCCTTGGTGTCGAAGAGTCGCGGCGCATCGAGCACGAGCAGATCGGGCTCGACGACGCCCAGAAAGCAGCTTCCGCGTTCCCCGAACGCGACGGGCACCGGCTGCAAGGCATCGCTTGCGACAGTGCGAATGCCGACCACCTCGTCGGCCATGAGGCCGATGCGCCGCCGAGCGTGCTCGAGCACCAGCATCCACTGCGGTGTAGAGCGCACGTCGAGTCCCATGAAGCGACCCGGGTCGTGCGCGCTGAGCAGCTCGCCTCGATACTGAAACACGCCCGGTACCACGGCAGACGCGCCAGGCACGACACAGAGCTTCGGCCACGGCCGCACTTCGCGCAGGGCGTCGAGCGCGATCGCGTAACCTGAGCTTCCGCGCGCAAACGCGAGCACGCGCAGCTCGATCCCTGCCTTTCTGCGGTCTCTACGTGCGTAGCGCTCCGCCCTTGCGCGAAGCAGGAGGGTTTCGTCGACGACCGCTGATTCGTCGTCGTCATCCGTAGGCTGCATGGATCATCCTCGTGAGTTGGAGCGCGGTCAGGCCCTGCGCATGCTCGAGCGCCGCATCGGTATCGGGCATCTGAGCCAGGGAGGCTCGCGCGAGTTGGACATGGATCGCGGCACGGCGTGGCTCTCCGAGCACCGTGAACGCACGTGCCATCAGAAAATGCGGGAGCGCTGCGCGCGGTGCGAGCAAGGACGCGCGGCGCGCGGCTTCGAGCGCGCGGCTGGCGTCGCCCGCTTCATCGGCGAGCAGTGCGGCACGCACGTGCGTGTCGACGTCGAGCATGGGTTCGAACGCGGTGTCCTTCTGCGGATCAGACAGCGGCGCGACCACAGGCCTCGGCACAGGCACAACCTCAGCGCGCGACTCGGGCGCTCTCGGCGTCGTCTGCCGCACACGCGTGGGCGGGGCCACGACACCGAAGCTGGAGCTGAAGGCGCGGCGGAAGTAGCGCACTCCGCCGAGCTGCTCTTTGACCCACAGCCCGTCTGCGGGAGGAGCAGGATCGCTGTATCCAATGAAGAGGAGCCCGCCCGGCTCGACAACCTCTGACAGCTGGACGAACACGCGCCGCGCAGCCGCCGGATGAAAGTACATCAGCACATTGCGGCAGAACACGACATGAAGCCCCGCCGGAAAGGGATCGGAAACCAGGTTTTGCGCACGGAACTGAGTCCGCTCGATGAGTCTCGGAGCCACCGTTGCCCCCTCAGGAGACACCTCGAGCCAGCTCTGCACATCCTCGCGGATGACCCCGCGCAGCGACCACGGTCGATAGCGGCCCTTTCGGGCGCGCGTGAGGAACTCCGGATTCACATCGCTTCCAAGCACCTCGAGCGGGTAGGCACCTAGCTCCTGGGAGAGCACGGCGTGGAGCGAGTAGGTTTCTTCACCGGTGGCGCAGCCCGCGCTCCACACGCGAAGGGGCTCGGCGCCTCGCATCGAAGGAATCGTCCGCACGAGCTTTCGCAAAGTGTCGAACTGCTCGGCGTGGCGCATGAAGCAGGTCTCGCCGATGCTGAACGTGCCGATCAGGAGCCGGATCCGCGCTTCGGCGTCCTCCGCAGGAACCCGACTCAACGCGGTGACGAGCAGGTCGACGCTGACGCGCGAATAGCGAGAGAGCTCGATACCGAGCTTCTCCGCCACCAAGGTCTCGAGTCTCGAGCCATCGACCGCAGCGCCGACACTCATGCGCGGGCCGCCTCCGTCGGCTGGATCACCGTGAGCAGCTGGCCGTCGATCTCCGCACAATCCACGCTGCACTCGCGATCGACAGTTCGCCTCGCGAGCCGTTCGGACGCGACCGTCACGACCCCGTGCACGTCATCCACGATCACTCCGATCGGGTTCGTGTCCGCCTGCGAGACGAGAATGAAACGTGACGACGCAAGCGGCGCGTTGGGGCCGCGCAGGTCGAACACCGGTACCGCTTCGCCGCGTAGGTTGAGCAGGCCGCGAAAGTTTCCGAGCGCCGAGTCCTCGGCGCTGAGCGCGACCATGGCGACGATCTCGCTGACGTCGGCGAGACGCACGAGCTTACGCTTCATCGACACGCTCACGACTACGAACTTCTGACTTTCAACCACGCTCAACTCCTCGGGCACCGAGATCAGAACAACACCGCTTCTGCGAACATGGAGTCGATGCAGCGCAAGAGATCGGCCACGCCGTGATGCTTGCCGACGAAGGCGTCGGCGCCCGCTGCCTTCGCCCGAGCGGCAAGCTCCGCGTCTGGCAGACTCGAGTACAAGACCACCGGAACGACCCGGTGCGTGGTCTGCTTGATGCGCCGACACAGCTCGTCACCGTCGATGCCCGGAAGCTGTACGTCCGCCACGACAAGCTCAGGCTCGAAGTCGAGCAGCATCACGGCGGTTTCCTTCAGATCGGAGGCTACGCGCGCGGTGTACCCACAGTCCGCGAGCGTGGCGAGCACGACCGCGCGCGTGGTCGGGCTGTCGTCGATGAAGAGCACACGCCGCCCAGCCGCCACGGACAGACTCGGGGTGTTCACCGTCACGGCCGAGGCGCGCCGCACCCGCACCTCCAGGCGCGCGCGCTCCTGGATCAGGTCGGAGTTGGTCACCGTGGATCGTCGATTGCCGAGCAGGGCGCACAGGTGCTCGCATAGCCGCGAAAACCACAGCTCGAAGGCCCCCCAAAAAGCCGGCCCGAGGTCGGTGTCACACGTCGCGAGCATCTCCCCCAGTGCACCCGCCAGGTCCTTGGCCTCGCTCACACCGAGCACGGCGGCCTCGCCGGTGAGTCCGAGCAGCTCGAGGGACAGCGCGCGGCATTGAAGCGCGGGAGACATGGCTGCGTGCACGAGCGTTCGGACACGCTCCTCATGCGAGCGCAGCTCTGCGACGAAGCGCAGGCGGATGTTCGAGTCCGTGATGCGTTCCTCAAACACGCTCATCTCCCGTGGGTCCCGCGGGCCCTCGAGTGCCCCACGCTTGGGCCAGCTGGACTTGGTCGGTCACGTCGGCCGCTGCAGGCGCAGACATCCGCACATGGTCCACCCGTGAGAG
>CAYNOM010000088.1:0-14196 GCA_964398415.1 uncultured Polyangiales bacterium
GACTACCGTGGCAGTCCCTCGCCGGCCACCGCGCTGGTTGTAGAGGGGGGCAGGGGCAACGCTGCCTCGGGCGGCAGCGGCGACGGCACGGGCGCGGGGGGCAACGGCGGCGGACAAGGGCCTGCAAACGACCCCGCGGATCCGTGCGGCGATGGCTCGGAGCCCCTGGCCGAAGGGCTGCAGATCTCCGAGATCGCCTTCTTTCAGACGGTGAAAGTGCCGGTCTTCGACGGCTCGAGCTGGATTTCCCAGCGCGTAGCCCCCGTAGTGCAGGGCAAAGAGGCCCTGGTGCGCGTGTATGTGCAGCCCGAACCGAGCTTCAGTCGACGGACGGTTCGCGGCGTGCTCACGCTCGACAACGGCGGCACCCCGAAGCGGCTTACGGTCGACCTCAACCCGAATGGCGCATCGAGCGATGGCACGCTGGGCTCCACCTTCAACTTCGACGTTCCTGGCGAAGACATCTCCGCGTCGACCCAGATCAGCGTGGCGCTGATCGAAACCACGTGCGCGAGCGGCAAGGCCAGCGCCAGCGCTGCGCGCTATCCGGCGAGCGGCCTCGAGCGCCTCGACGCCCAGCGCATCGGCACCCTGCGCGTGACGCTCGTGCCCGTTCAACTGTCGAGTGGCCCCACGCCCGACACGAGCCAAACCCAGCTCGACAAGATCCGCGACTACCTGCTCGCCTTCTACCCAGTCGCCGAGGTCGAGCTGACGGTGCGCGCGACCTTCAGCTCGGCGCGCAATCTCAACTCGGGATTCGGCTGGTCGCAATTGCTCAACGACCTCTCGAACCTGCGCCAGCAAGACAGGCCCGCGAACGACGTCTACTACTACGGGCTCGTCACCCCGGCCGCGACGCTCGAGCAGTACTGCGGCAACGGCTGCACCCTCGGCATCGCGAATCAAGCGCCGGGCAACTGGCCGGGAGCACAGGTCGGTCTCGGCGGCGGCTGGGTCGACGAGCGCGCCTACGAAACGGCCGTGCACGAGATAGGTCACACCCACGGCCTCGGGCATGCGCCCTGCGTGCCACCCTTCGCGCAGATTCAGGGCGTCGATCAGAGCTTCCCCAACCGCGATGGCGATACCGATACGTGGGGCTGGGACTTTCGCAAGCGCGCGCTGCGCACGCCGAGCGACAAGGACATCATGGGCTACTGCAGCCCGAACTGGATCAGCGCCTACCACTACAACAGCCTGGCCGAACGTTCGCTCGACGTGAACAACCGCGCCCGGCTGCCTCGTGCACGCACGGGTGTCCGCTTTCGCAGCCTGATCGTGGGCGGCGAGGGACAGGCGCAGTGGGGCCGCGCCGTGGCCGACGACGTACCGCTCGAGGCGGGCGAGCCCGCTCAGCTACTCGACGCCGCGGGACAAGTGGTGGAGGAGATCGACGTGCTGCGCGTTGCGCTGAGCGACAGCGACGATGCCTTCGTGTACTTGCCCGAAAGCGCCACGGGCTTCCACGCCATCTCACTGCGCGACCGCATCATCCGCGCAGCAGACATCGCGCCCGCGGAGTGAAAGGCTTCCTGTCTTTCGCAGGTTTGGGCTGCGGACGTAAGCCGCTCCGAGCCCATTTTCGCGACCGCTCTTCAGCCAGTCTGCAGCATGGGCAATAGCGAGAGGCGTGCCCCGCCCTGCGCTTCCTCGGCCTGCAGGATGGCCGAAACCTCGGGCCGACATCCCCCGCAGCCCGTGCCTGCGCCACAGGAGCGGCCGATTTCGGCAACGCTTGCTGCCCCCTCGCGCACGGCGCAGCGGATCTGGCGGTCGGAGACACGATGGCAATGGCAGACGATCATGGCGGCCTCGCTGTCTCCTACTTTTGGATCAGGGCTTTTGAAAGTCAATATCAAGAACATCGACACACACGTTTTTTGGGCGCCCACGGCGGTAGGATCCCGTGCGAATCCACGCACCTGAATCGCTGACGAAAAAGCTGCACAGGCCCGCGAAAACAAAGCACGACCACGGCTCTTGACGCCACCCCGAGCGGGGTACACAGTTGACTCGCTCTCGAAAGTCACTTTCAAGAGCCACCGCTGCAGCCCGCCGCCGATGAAGCAAGCACTCCGCCGCCTACCGCTCTCTGCCGAAGTCGAGCCCGTGTCGAGCGCCGCTCGCACACTCGAGGGTGGTGTCCGCAAGGGGGCTTTCGTGGCATTTCTGCTCGGCTCCGGGCTCGTTCACGGTGTGGCCTACGGCGCCCTTTCCGCGCTGCCGAGAGAGCGTTCCGCGCCCCAAGCGTCGCTCGAGATCGCGTTCACCATCGAGGCCGAGACCCCGGTGACCTTGCCCCTCGAGGCCGAGCCCGAGCCCGCGCCGATCGAGCCAAGGGCCGTCGCGGTCTCGAAGCCGCGTGCTGCCGCGCCGAAGAAGCCGCTCGAACCCGCGAAACAAGCCGAGATCATCGACCCCGGCCCCGCCGTGCAGACCCTGTCCGTGTCGAGCGAAGCTGGCTTGGCCGTAGCCGGTGAGGTGGGGCCTCCAAGTTCCATCGCGGCGACCTCACTCACGGGCACGGGGGGCGCTGGCACGGGCGAGGGTCCGGCCGTAGCGCAGCGCCGCACGCTCGATCTGCGCGGGCTCGCCAAGAGCTGGACGCGTGAGGTCAACGCCGCGATCAACAGCCGCGCGCTGCGCGACTACCCGCGCTCAGCGATCCGCGCGCGACTGCAGGGCGACGTGCTCGTGGCCGTGTTGTTCGATACCGAGGGACGTCTGGCCGAGGTGAGCGTGAAGCGCTCCTCGGGGCACCCGCAGCTCGATGAGGCGGCTGTGGCGGCCGTTCGGGGCCTGGGCCGCGTGCCTGCCCCACCGAACGCGCTCCACGCGTACCTTCGACCCTTCCCGATCCCGATCAACTACCGCTTGCAGTAGTTCCGGTCATACCGCGCTGCCGCGCCTGCGTCTCAGCTCGCGCTGACCACCAGCTTGGCGTCGCCGCTCGGCGGGATCATCACCTGCTTCGGCTTGGGGGACGGCTTGCCCGGCACGCTCACCTCGACGGTGTACATGCCACCTGGGACCCCCTGGATCTCACAGCGCCCGGCCTGGGTCGTGCAGCCCTTGCGGACGTCGCCCTTGACGAGCTCAACCCGGCCATCGACGAGGCTTCCGTCCTTGGCCTTGAGCTCCACCTTGACCGTGGCATCGGCGTAGGCCGTGCTGGCGAAGAGCCCGCCGATCAACGAGAAAACGAGCGCCCACGAATGCTTGCGACCCATCACGAAAAGCTCCTCGCTGCGGCTGGGACGGGGTCTCTAGCGGGATGATTCACGTCACAGACCTAGCCACCGCGGAGCCTCTCACAACTTCTGGGCGGGCGCCAACACCCCGCCGCTTCGTGGATTTTTGGAGAGGCAGCCGGTATAGGTCGGTCGACATGCGCTCTTCCATCCTGGTCACCGCGTCACTCTGGGTGCTCTCGGCGAGCGTGGGCGTCGTGAGCGTCGTGCGCGCCCAAGACGTCGAGGGCACGCAGCCCTCCAGCGCCGAGTTCGACGACAACTTCGGCAACGTCACGGAGATCGCAAGCGCGCGCAGCACGGACGACGACGAGCTCGGGCGGATCGACGAAGAGACGGGCGCGGAGCCCGAGCCGGAGAGCAGGCTGACCGACCACAACAGCTTGTCGGGCCCAGTCGGGGGCGTGCACGTCATCGATGCGGGGTCCGGGCCGCGCGGTACGTTCCGCCTCTCGACGCACGGGCAGCTGTTCCGGAAGGACGGCTACCTGAAGCGCGGCGACCAGCATCGGCGCGTGGCCGGAGGCCTTGCCCTCAGCGTGAGCGTCACGGATTTCCTCGAGCTCTCCGCACAGATCGCAACCTCCTCGACGGAAAGCACCGACCTCGCGACGCAGACCCGCGAGGTCTACCAAGTTGTCGGCGACGGCCGCCTCTTGGCCAAGGGCTTTCACGCGGTATTGCCCTACCTGACCCTCGGGGGCGACATCGAGCTCGCACTCCTGAACGGCATCGGCGGCATCGGCGTCGACGGCAGCGGAACCAGCGTGGCCATCCGACAAAACGCCACTCTCGATCTGCGCGAGCGCTCGCGACCCCTGCCGCTGATCCTGCGCCAGGGCGTGCGCTACGCCTTCGACAACTCCGCGAAGCTCGCCACCGAGGTCGAGAGCTCGCGCTACGCGTCGCTGGTCGACCGCGCGCGGCGCGCAGACGAGGTGAGACACCTGCTCACGCCGGTCGAGCGCGCGGCCTTCCAGATCAACCGCGTGGACATGCTGACTTTCAGCCTCGGCCTCGAGGTACCTCTCGACGTGGGCGGCAACGTGTTCCTCCATCCGATCGGCGAGTTTCGCCTCGGCATCCCGAGCAATCGCCAGGGCTACGACTGCGTGGTGCGCTCCGATCCGAGCGATCCCGACGGCTGTCTGGCCAACGAGGGCCTACCGGCGTTCCCATCGACCTTCACCGTCGGCTTGCGGGTGCTTCCGGTACTGCGCGGGCTGTCGGTGCTCTTGGCTGCGGACATCACCACGAGCGGAGATGAGCGCCTCGTGCGAGAGCTTGCGCCGAGCCCGCCCTACGAGCTGCTCTTCGGCCTCTCCTACGCCTACGACGCGCGCACGCCCAAGCCGCGCGTGGTGACGAAAGTCGTGCCAGCACCCGTGGCCATCGCCGAGCCCGTGAAGCCTCTCGGTCGCATCCTCGGCGAGGTCGTCGATGCCGAGACGGGCGCGGGCGTGCCGCGGGTGATCGTGCGCTTCGTCGATCGCGAGCTGTCCGACATCGTCTCCGACGAGAACGGCCGCTTCGCAAGCTATGGCCTGGCGGCCGGCAACCAAGCACTGCTCCTCACCGCCCAAGGCTACACGGACGCTGAGTGCCCGGCCCTGTTGCCCGAAGATGGAAGCGACCTCGCCCTGCGCTGCAGCATGCAGGCGCTCCCGAAGCTCGGGGCGCTGCAGGGCCTCGTCAAAGCGTCGAAGGGCGCGCCGGTCGCATCCGCGCGCGTGCGCCTCACCGGGCCCCGTGCACTCGAGCTTCAGACCGACGAGACGGGCCGCTTCGAAGCCAGCGAGCTGCCCTTCGGCAGCTACCAGGCGCAGATCGAGGCAGAAGGTTACCTCGTCAAGCAGGTGCTACTCGACATCGACCGGCCAGGCGCACGCGAGCTCGACATCGAGCTTTCGCCCTCCCCGAAGAACCCCATGGTGCAACTGCGCGCCCGCGTCATCGCGATCCGACGCCAGGTTCAGTTCGTCTCGAACAGCGCTGAGATCCGGCCGTCGAGCAGTGGCCTGCTCTCCGAGGTCGTCGACATCCTGTTGCGCAACCCTCAGATCACGAAGGTCGAAATTCAGGGCCACACGGACGACGCTGGGGGCGAAGCGCGAAACATGCAGCTATCGCAAGAGCGCGCCGATGCCGTGCGCACCTGGCTCGTCAGCGCGGGCGTCGAAGCCTCGCGGCTCGAGGCGGTGGGCTATGGCCCGAGGCGCCCCGTGGCACCGAACATCACGCCGGCCAACCGCGCCAAGAACCGCCGCGTCGAGTTTCACATCCGCGAACAGCGCGAGTAAGACGCGACCGCGCTCGAGATCGGTCGCAAGACCGACAGATTGTCAGAGCACCCGCGCCAACACGACCTTGAGGTAGTCGCCCTCGGGAAACGCGAGCAGACGTGGATGGTCGAAGGGGGCGGAGCTTTGCTCGAGCACCTGCAGCACGCGTCGCGCGCGCCGGGCCCCTTCACGCAAAGTGTCGATGAAATCGTGGGCGCGTACGTGGCTCGAGCAGGAGGCCGCGAGGTACAGCCCTCCCGTGTCGAGCCCGCTCAGGCAGGCCCCGTGCAGCACACGGTAACTCTCGAGCGCGGCCTCGAGCTTCTGCTGGCTCGGCGCGAAATTCGGCGGGTCGGCGATGATCAGGTCGAAGCGGGTCCCGAGCTCGCCCAGACGCGAAAGAAAGGCGGGTACGTCCTCCGCGAGCGCTTCGTGCGCCTCGTTCGGCAGCCCGTTGCGCTCGAAGGTACGCACGGCCAGGTCGATGGCGGGATGCGCGACGTCGACAGTGGTGACGTGACGTGCGCCGCCGAGCCCAGCCGCGACCGAGAAGCCGCCCGTATAGCCGTAGAGGTTGAGCACGCGAAGATCGCGCGAGAGCGCCCTCACCCGAGCCCGCGACTCGCGATGATCGAGAAAGAGCCCAGTCTTTTGGCCTTCCCAGGGATTGACGATCAGACGCATGCCGTGCTCGAGCACCTCGAGCTCACGCGCTGGCTCTTCACCGAATGCGAGCGATACGCCGAGACCCTGCTTGCGCGAGCTGCGCAAGAGCGCACCGCGCACGCCGAGACGGCTCAACGGTTCCTGCAAGCCTTCGATCAGAGCGTCGCGGTGCGCGTGGATCGCCTCGCCATCGAGCTTGATCACGGCATGCTCGCCGTACCGATCGCACACCACTCCGGGCAGCCTGTCGCCTTCGCCGTGCAACAAGCGATAGGCCGTGGTGTCGGCCGGCAGAGCCCGTTTGCGCAGGTCGAAGGCGAGCTCGGCCCGCTCGCGAAACAAGGCAGCGTCGATGCGTTGTTTGGGCCGTGTGGTGAACACCCGCACGGCGATGGGCCCGCCCTCGTACAGGCCCCGCGCGAGCACCCGTCCGCGCTTGTCGGCCACGTCGACCACGTCGCCCGGGCGCGCACGATGCGGCATGAGCGCATCGCTGTAGATCCAAGGATGTCCCGCGAGGATCGAGCGCTCGAGGGGCTTCGTGAGACGCAGCGTCTGGGCCACGGGTGCCTTCAGGCCAAGGGGGGCGGCAGCTGCACCGCATCGAGCAGCGCCATGCCACGTTCAGTGCAGAGCCCGCGCACGATCGCGGTGATGACGGAGCGGGTGAGCTCTTCGGCGCCCCGCGCTCCGAGATCCGGGCCCAAGAGAAGCACGGTCGCTGCGCCGTGTACGGCCGTCCACACGGTGAGGTGCGCCATGAGTGGGTCTCCCTTGCGTAGAAGCCCCTGCTCCATGGCATCGACGAGCGGCTTGCGGGCTGCGGTGAACGCCTTGGTCGCCATGGCGAAGTCGTTGCCGGTGGGCTCTGTCGAGAGCTGCGCGCGGAACATGAACATGGTGCGAAACACACGCGGGTTTTCCTGCGCGTACCGCACGTAGGCCCAGGACATGTTGCACATGCGCGTGATCGGATCGCCCTGATCTTCGTAGCGCCGAAACTCCTCGATCAGGCGCTCGAACTCCGTCTCGATCACCGCTTCGAGTAGGTCTCGCTTGTTGTCGACATAGGCATAGAGGGCGGCAGCGGTGACGTCCAAACGGGACGCCAGACGCCTGAGCGACAAGCCTCCCAACCCCTCTTGCATCAGCAGCTCGCGGGCGGCGTCGACGACCGCAGCTCGGGACAGGCTCTCACGCATGGCTCGGCGCATCGTTCATGAAGCGCCTCCGTACCGCAAGCAAAAGCGCACCCCGACAAGCGCGCAGTGTCGCGGCATCGCGCCACATTCCTACATCCACGAAGGAGGAAAGCTCCGGTATCGTCAAATTGCGTGGGGGCCAACGAAGACAATCCGGGGGGTGGAGGCGCTCAGTCTGGGCGCCGTACGGGCACCGAGGCCGCGGGCAGCTACGCCTATCACGAGTCGCGCGCCGAGCGTGTCGAGCGTGTCGAAAAGGTGAGACCGCAGCGCGCGCCGGCGCCCGCCAACGACACCACGCCCGTGGCCCACCCGCGCGCTGCCAAGGCGACCATCGTCGGTGGCTTCGCAGCGCCTCTCGTCACACCGTCGATAGCGAGCGGACGCTCCCTGTCGGAACCGCCCGACATCGGGAGCTGGCCGCCCATGCCCAACGTGCCGGGTGACCTACCCCGCGGCGCATCCGAGCGGCCCACGGCCGAAGTGGCGAACGTGGACGACGATGACTTCGAGTCGTTGCCCACGGATCCGCCCGAGCGGCAGTCGAGCGCAGGTGCCATTTGGGATGCAATGCCGACCGTGGTGGGCACATCCGATGAGCGGGTCGATGAGTCCACCGAACCGTTTGCGGCAGAGAGCCCCAAGCAAGAGTCCGACTCACCGCCCGAGCTTGAGCCCGAGCGACCATCGCTGGCCATGACGCCCGACAAGCTCTCGCCGATACATCTGCATGCAGACGCCTCGGCCCTGTCGGGCGCGGGCTACCGAGAGGCCAACGTGGCGCGCCTCGAGACTTTGATCGAGCGCGGAGCCTGGGAAGAGGTGGCCAAAGAGCTCGAAGACGTCGCGGCACCCTCGCCTACACTGCGTCTCCTGCGTGTGATCGCCCAACGCGAGGTCCTGCCGGCCGAAGACAAGCGCACAGGGCAACTGATGGGCGACGCGCTAGGCGCCATCGCCGACCTGGTAGGCGTGCCCGCCACGAGCCCCGCGGCGCTGATGCTCACGAAGCGGCTCCTGCGTCGCAATCCCGTGTGGACGCAGAACCAGCCCAAGACAGGCGTCTCCGTGGGTATCGTGATCGCTGGCCTGGCCGTGGGTCTGGCCATCGGCTGGGCGGTCACGAACTACTTCCTCTGATCGTCAAAGCGCGACGCCCGCGGGCTACATGCCTGCGTCGCCGAGGCCTGCGTCGCCGAGGCCCGCATCGCCCGGAAGACCGGCATCGGCTGCCACCGCCGCATCCATGTCGCCGCTGTCGCTGCCACCCGTCGGCGGCTCCGAAGCGCCTCCATTGCTCCCCTCGCCGCCGGTCGTGGGCTGACCGCCAGCGTCCATGGCACCCCTGTCATCATCGCTGCCGGAGGCCGGAAAATCGGATACCGGCCCGCCCGCGCATGCCAGCAGGCTGCAGAGTATCGACCATCGAGCGCTGAGGGTGACGAGTCGCATCCGAGACTTCCGATTAGCACGCCCAAACCGCGCTTCCGTGCCAGAACGTGCCATGGCTGGGGTTCCGAGGGAGCAAGTCGAAATTTGTGCAAGGTCGATGCCACGCCCCAGTCGGACGTTCGTGGGATGCGCTTCACGTAAGAAAAGCTACCGACGGGTGCGACTTCAACCGACGTGCCCACGCCGCCGCACGCATGGACATAACACGACGTAACACACAGTCATTTTCGAAAGTCACAACCGGGCTGTGGATCGCGTTTCGTGATCTCACTCTCACCCGGGCAAAGCCGCTCAAAGCCTGGTGTTCAGCGGTGACTGTGTGTAGGGTGCGGCACCTTGTAGGACTTTGTGGAGGAACTTGGCCATGGCAGTCAGCACGCGATGGAACTTGCTCGCTGGATTCTGTGCAGCAGCGCTCGCGATCACGGGATGTGACGACGACAGCGGCAGCACGCCCGCTACCGACGCCGGCACGGACGCCGGCGGAGGCGGCAACGGCAACGGAAACGGAAGCGGCGGTGGAATGGACAGCGGCCCGGGCGAGACGCCCGTCGCCAAGCTGGGCGACGACGTCGCGGGCAAGGCTTGCAGCTCAGCGGCCGACTGCGAGGGCGAGCGCACCGAATGCGCGAGCATGATCGGCGGCTTTGCGGGCTTCGGCAGCCAAGTGGCCGAGGGCGGCTACTGCACGGGCAAATGCAACGCGGACAGCGATTGCGGCCAGGGCGGCGCGTGCGTCGGCATGATCCCCGACAACCCGCTCACGGGCGCGATGCCCGGCTCCTGTCAGAAGGCCTGCGAGGACGACGACGACTGCCGCGCAGCCGAAGGCTACGTCTGCAACGACAACAGCATCACCATCCCCGATGGCGGTATCCCTGGGGATGCTGGCTTCCCCGGCGGCGGCGGCGGCGGCGGAATGGGCCTGCCCCCACAGCCCTCGACGTGCCTCCCGAAGCCGGCCACCGACCAGCTCGACGACGGCATCGTCGGCAAGGCTTGCACCGAGGGCGACGCCACCTGCACGGGCGGCAGCTGCCTCACGATGCTCGGAGGCGGCATGGGCGGCGCGCCAACCACCTTCCCCGGCGGCTACTGCAGCGGCATGTGCCTCGAGGATACCGACTGCGGCAACACCGGCGTTTGCGTGGGCGCGTTCCAGTTCGGCCCCATCAGTAACCCCGGCAACTGCCTGCTGAAGTGCGCGAGCTCGAGCGAGTGCCGCGACGGCTACGCTTGTCAGCAGGTGGGCGGCGGCTTCGGCCAGCAGCCCGCGGATGCCTGCGCACCTGGCAGCGACGACGATGCCGGCGTAGGCGACGGCGGCGCCTGAGCCACGTCGCTCTTTCGCCTCGAGAGAAGCCCTCGCGCCACACGGTGCGGGGGCTTTTTCGTGGAGGGGCCCGTTCTTCAGCGACAGTACTGACGCCCAGGATGGGGCTGCTCGCGCCAAGTCTTGCGGCGCGCGAGAAACTTCTTCACGTCTCGGTGCAGAACGAGCCTCGCCACCTCGCGGTCTTCATCCGCATGGGTGACGATCTTCGACTTCGGCCGCTGCTTGCTGAGCACCCCCATCACGGGCTCGACGCCCGCGCGCGAGAGACTTGCTCGATGCCACGGATACAGCGGTGGGAGATCCAAGCAGCCCTTCCCGAGATCTTCGGCGCTACAAAACCAGCGCACGTGCAGGTGGTCGTCGTGGGGATAGGAGGGCTGGCAGGTGATGTCGGCAAAGCGCTGCACGATCACCTCGTCGGTGCCGCTACGCTCGGCCTCGGCGAGCAGCATGCTGCGCAGGTGCTCGGCCACGAAAATGCGCTGCACCTCGGCGGCGGGATCGTCGAGCAACGCCGCGACGAACAACCAGGTGCGCTTCGCATCGAGACGCACGCGCACGTCGTCTTCCCTTACGCTCAGGTCCTTGAAGTCGAATCCCACCCCATCGGGATCGAGCGGCGCCCCCACCGACGGCGTGGGCCCACCGTCGTCGCCCAGCATGTAGAACAGGATGTCGGCGTCGCGCCCCACGCGATGCGAACCGTGGTGATCGATGGGACCACCCTGGGGCAGGCTGATGTCGTTCACCACCAGCTCCGATCCGGGCAGCGCGGTGTCGACCACGCGCGCCGCGCGCATGATGGCGGCGATCACCTCGGCGGTCGCGTAGCGGGCGTCACTGCTCCGTCGGTCGTTGAAGCGAAAGCCCTTGCCCTGCATCGGCAGGGGCACGCCCCCCTCGAGACGACCGTCCCCCGGCGTACCGATCGAGGTGCTGGCCGACGGATCGAGTGACTTCTCGGGCTCAGAGGCCGGCTCCACATCCAAGGCAGTCTCGGCCTCCGAGCGAGACTCGGGCTCGGGGCTGGGCAGCGGGCGGTCGAGATCGGCCGGGCGCACGGCGTCTGACGCAGCTGACGGAGCCGCTGGGCTCAGCGGGCGCACATCGCTCGACTGCGCTCCGCAACCGAGAAGCCACACGCACAGAACCCAACGCCGCGCCCCGCGATTCATCCTCCAGTGACGATTCTAGCGCAGGCGACGGTGGCTGCGTCGACCGCATCGCGCAGCTCGAAGGCGAAAACGCCGCGTAGCGCATCGAGCGCCCACGTGTAGGCAATCAAGTCGTGACCGAAGCGCGTCTCGCGTCGGTAGTCGATGGCGATGCGGCGCGGAAACGAGAGCGCGCGCTGGGAGGCCTCGCCGTAGGCATTCTCGCGTGCCGAAAGCTCGCGCACATCGTCGACGAAATCGACGTAGCGGCTCTGGTTCACGTGTTGCAGCGTGTCGAGATCGCTCGGACGCACCGCGAGCGGACACATGTGCGCGGTGTCGGGTGCCGGCTCGTCAAAGCCGAGAGGCGTCGTCAGCTCGACGCTCTCGACGTGGGCACGCACCACATCGGGCACGCGCGTGGGCCTGCCGGCGGAGTCGACCGCCACCGCGACGACCGTGCTCGACGCGATGCGCTTGCCATCGCTCGCGCGCCGCGCCTCGTGCGCGAAGGTGATGCTCGTCGTGCCGACGTGGGCGAGCACGATCGAGAGCTCGAGCTCCATGCCCTGAATCGCGGCGGGACCGACGATCAAGTCCTGCGCGCGTACTACCAGCTTGGCACCGCCCGAAAACAGGTAGCCGAGGCCGAAGGCGCCCTCTTGGATCGCCTCCCAGCGCAGGTGCTCCATGTAACGAGCCAGCGTCCCGGGCGACACACGGTGGCGTGCGTCCATTTCGTAGCCACGACAAGTGAGGCGGCGAATCACTCGACCCATCCTCACGCCTTATCAAACCGACGGGCCTGCGTCGATTGCGCTGTGGACGGCAACGCGCACCTTCCTACACTTGCCTGCTCGTCCAAAAAGACCGCGGGCCGAGATTCTGGAATACGACCTCGGCACCGCACCCAGGAGAACAGACACATGGCCACGATCACCCTCAAGGGAAACCCCATCGAAACCAGCGGCAACCTGCCGGCCGTGGGCTCGAAGGCGCCCGACTTCTCGCTGCTCAAGCTCGATCTGTCGCGCGCCAGCCTGAAAGACTTCCCCGGCAAGAAGGTGCTCAACATCTTCCCCAGCATCGACACGCCCGTGTGCGCAGCGAGCGTGCGCAAGTTCAACGAAGCGGCGTCCAAGCAGGGCCTCACCGTGCTCTGCATCTCCGAGGATCTGCCCTTCGCGATGAAGCGTTTCTGCGGGGCCGAGAACCTCGACAAGGTCGTGTCGGCCTCGGCGTTTCGCTCCAGCTTCGGCAAAGACTACGGCGTCGAGATCATCACGGGTCCGCTCGCGGGCCTGACCTCGCGCGCGATCGTCGTGCTCGATGAGAGCGACACCGTCGTCTACACCGAGCAGGTGCCGGAGATCGGCCAGGAGCCGAACTACGAGGCCGCTCTCGCGAAGCTGTGAGCGCTCAGGGCGCTTCGGCAGCCACTTGCTTGGCCCAGCGGTAATCGGCCTTACCCGCTGGGCTTCGCACCATCTGGGGCACGAGCACGAGCTTTCGCGGCAACTTGTAGCGACTGAGCCGATGCTCCGCGTGGGCGTGCAGTGACTCGAGGGTCGGCTGCATGCCTTCGCGCGGCTCGACGATCGCCACCACCTGCGCGCCCCATTTCTGGTGCGGCACGCCCACGACCACCACGTCGAAGATGGCGGGGTGCGACTTCAGCACCTCCTCGACCTCCTCGGGATAGATCTTCTCGCCCCCGGAGTTGATGCAGACCGAGCCGCGACCGAGCAGCCGCACCATCCCCTCGGCGGTCAGCTCGGCATGATCGCCCGGCACCGCGTAGCGTTTGCCCTGGATGCGCACGAAGGTGCGCTGGGTCTTGTCGGGGTCGCCCAGATAGCCGAGCGGGATGTGCCCCGTGCGCACGAGAAAGCCCACCTCGTCTTCGCCCGGCTCGAGCAAGCGCGTGAGATCGTGCTTGGCCACGCCCGAGTCGGGCAGGAGCTGAAACTCGCTGCGTCCCTCAGCCACGATGGCTTGGGCGCCCGATTCGCTCGAGCCGAGGGTGTCGCGGATGAAGAGCCCTGGGATGTGCTGCTTGAGGCGCGCCTTCACGTGTGACGACAGGATGGCCCCGCCTGAGCTGATCATGCGCAGGTGCGACAAGTCGTAGGTTTTTCGATCGAGCTCCTCGAGCAAAGGGATGGCGAAGGCGTCGCCCACGATCAGGATGTTGGACGCCTGCACGCGCTCAGCGAGGTGAAAAACCTCGGCGGGCACGAGACGCTCGGGCGTGTCTTGAACGTGAATACTTCCGCCGTTCGTCATCGTGACGAAGGCCATCCAGTGCGCGGCACCGTGCATGAACGGGGGCACCGGGCACACGTGCAGCTTGTCACCCACCCGCTTGGCCCCCTCGACCATGGCTTCGACGCTCTCGTGTTGCTTGCCATCGCCGTAGGTGCCGCCCATCGCTCCCATGAACACATCGTGCTGGCGCCACAGGACACCCTTGGGCATGCCCGTCGTGCCGCCCGTGTAGACGATGTACAGGTCGTCTGGCGAGGGCGTGACGTCGGGTCGCTCCCTCGGCATGTGGGCGAGGGCCGCTTCGTAGTCGACGGCCCCCGGCAAGAGCGGCTCGTGGCTCTCGTCGTCAACCTGCAGCAGCGCGATGGGGCCGGCGATGCGCGGCAACACCTGCGCAAGCATCGGTGCGAAGCGCGCGTGATAGATGAGCGCCCTCGGCCTTGCGTCGTTGAAGAGGTACTCGAGCTCGCCCTCGACGTAGCGATAGTTGACGTTGAAGGGGGCACAGCGCGCCATGAAAGCGCCCATCATGCCCTCGAGGTACTCGTTGCCGTTGTACAGGTAGAGCCCGAGGTGGGGCTG
>CAYNOM010000089.1:0-5891 GCA_964398415.1 uncultured Polyangiales bacterium
GACCACCCGCGCCATGAGCACCGGAGACGGCACGTTGCGAGGTGGGCGTTGTCCCGCACGCACGGTGCGATCGATCCAGAACTTGACCATCTGTGCGGGCTCGAAACCGAGGACCGCACGGTCGAACGCCTGCCGCAGCGGGTGCTCGGGCGGAAGGTTGAGGGCCACGATCGCGCGGCCGTCGTGCCAGTAGCGCGTCTCCGTCCGAAAGACGGAACGCAGCTCGTCGGCGTCGAGCGAGTCCTCCGGCACATCGGGGTGCACGAAGACGACGATGGGTTCGTCCTGGCTCACGCCTGAGCTCGGAACCATCACTACGGAGCACAACAGCACCCATGATGTCAGCGTGATGTGTCGCATCAGAAAGCCAGCACCCAGCGCGCCGCGACTTCCTGGAAGTCGTGGACGGAATGGTCGCCATCGTTGGCGAACATGTCGAAGAAGTGCACGTATCCATACTGCAGCTTGAGCTGCGCATGCGGAGAGAAGTGCACGTTGACGCCTGGACCGAGGAGCCATGCGGCGTCGCCGAATCGCGAAGGCACGTGATGGAGATCTCCGTGCAGGTAGCCCTCCGCCCAGCCGATGCGATGGGCGAGCGTCGCGTACATCGCGTAAAGGATGCGATCGCCGTCGAAGGTGCCTACTGGCGACAACAGCAGGGCCGCAGCGGCACGCTTTCCCTTGGCGTAGCGCGAGGAGTGCACGAGCGTCTCCAGTCGAAGGCGCGTGCCGCCGACGTCGAGCGACAGATCCGAGCCCACGGCCCACTCCCTGCGCTCGACGGTATTCACGACCTCGATCTCGACGGGCTCGATGGAGGTAAGGTCTTTTCGAATGTTGTCGCTGATTCCCCACCACCCGGTGAGCCCGACCTGCAGCTCGACCTTGCGCGTGTAGCGTGCCCACAAGCGCGCGTTGACGGACTTGTTGTCCGTGAAGTCGACCATGGCGAGCTGACGACCGTTCGACACGCCCAGGTGATAGCCGTAGGACCACGGTGGCCGGTTGAGCGTTCCGAGCACCTGCAGCCCCGTCAAGCGCCGAGGAATCGACTGCTCGAGCACCATGAAAGGCAAGGTCAGCGCGATCAGCGTGGGCGTACCGTGATCGACGTTCCAGATTCCCCAGGGGGTAAACCAGAGACCGCCCCGCACCTGCAAGAGGTCGTTGTAGCTCCACTCGAGCCACGCGCGCTCGATGACCAGCGCCGCGTACTGGATTCGTTCGAAGTTGGTCACACTCGTCGTATCGAAGACGGTCGTGTTCGTGCGCTCGTACGTGCCCCCCAAGCCACCGAGTCCCGTTTCGGTGCCATGGGGTGAGCCCGTGACGCGGAGCTCGACCAGCGCACGCCAGTTGTCCGAAGGCTGGGCATCGAGGTACAGGTTGACGTTGCCGAGCACGAACGTGCTCGCTCGTGTCGGCGCGAGCTCCCGATAAAACGATGATTTCGGCAGCCAGATGCGTTGGAAGCCCGCGTCCATGAAGCCGTAGAAACGCAGGAGCTCCTCGTCGACCGTGAGCGACTCCTCGTCCGAAAGCGACGCCATCAACTCGACTTCCTCGAGTCTGGTGTTGGCTGCTGCGGCTGTGCTCTCGACGGCCTCGAGGCGCTTCTCCACGGCCTGTCTGGCAGCACGTTCCTGTTCGAGCTCATCCTGCAAGCGCTGCCACTGCTTCACGTCCGCGACCTGACCGTCTGAGGCTTCGCCGGCCGCCTGTGCGGAGTCAGGATTCGGTTCGGCTTGCTGTGCGCGCAACGGAGCCGCATACAACGCGGTCACCCAGAGCGCGGCCGTCAGCCAGCGCGCAAGTGGTTTTGCGGTCGTATCGATGTCTGCTCTCCGCGCGCCGATTCGCCGTCGCGCGTCCCCCTCACGAAGCCGCAGGCTCGCCTACGTCTCAGAGAGATGCAAGTCGGAAAATGGACGGTGGCGTCTCTCGGATTCGAGAGGGCTAGCGCACGACGATCGTGGCCAGCGTTTCGGTGCTGAAGGTCTCGCTCACACTGGTGGTCGTCGTACAGGCGTATTCCCAGCTCCATGCGGGGTTCACGAAGTAGACTCCAGGCTCGCTGGGTGCGGTGAAGGTTACGGTCTCATGGAAGGCCCAGTCGCCGGACGAGCTACCGAGGCAACGCGAAAACACGCCGCTCATGCGCACGTAGAACTGGGTGACGCAGGCGCCGCAGCTCGTGTTCGAGTCCGTGACGCTTCCGATCAGATCGAGCTCCACCGACGCACCCATCCCCATCTCTGCGCGGGTGACCGGCTGCCCGTCGATGCGCACCGTCGTGATGGTTAGTTGGCGGACCAACTGATTCGTGATGATGGGGAGCACAGGGGTATCGAGGCAGTCCGGGACGCCGTTGTCGTCGTCATCGGTCTCCGGCAGCCCACACCCACAGGCACCCGCCTCCGACTTTTCCGGATCGTCCACACACTCATCCTTGCAGTCAGGGGTCTCGTCGCCGTCTGCGTCGTCGTCCGAAAAACCGCAGCCGCACGCGCCGGGCGTCAGCTTGTGTTCGTCGTTCGGACACGCGTCCCGACAACCGGGCGTACCATCTCCATCGGCGTCCTCGTCTGCGACGCCGCATCCGCACGTCCCAGGCACGAGCTTTTTCGGATCATGGGGACACTCGTCGAGCGCATCCGGGCTTCCATCGCCATCCTGGTCGGGCTCCGCACTGCGGCCCGCATCGCGGTCGTCGCGCTCCGCCGACGCATCGTGGTGTTCATTCGTCATGGTGAGTAGGGCGCCGGCGTCGCAATCCTGTGCGCAGCCCTCGCCTACCGCATCGGCGCTCGCTTCTCGTTCTGGCGCGGTGGAAGTCGCTGCCGATTGTGCGCATCCGAAGAGGCCCACGAAGCAGACGAAGGCCACCACACTGAGCCTCAGGCTGCGGAAGCGCGAGACGTGCTCCTGCTGCGCTACCTGTCCGCCGCATATGATTTGGAGATAAAAACATCCTCGCATGTGGACCTCGTCTGGCTCGGGACGCACAGGCGTCGCACGCCTCGAGGAGAGTGCGTTGACACCGCACGCAGGGGTAAGCTCAGTGCGGCGACAGGGACAACACGTCGCGAAAACCGCGCTGAACGAGCAAGGAAGATCGGCAAAACGCCGCGGTAGACTCAAACAAGTCGCGGCACCCTTCGTCTGAGTCTATGCTCACAATGCCTTTTCGGGTGCAAGCGCAATTTCTGCTACGTAGCAGTATCTCCTGCAGGCCCAAGCAAATGCGTCATCCGAGCCAGAGTTCAGCGATGCGCGCCCTTACTCTCGAGGCCCTGTGTGTCATCGCGGCCTCGGTTGCGTTCGTCGGGACGGCCCTGTCGCAGGCATCGTTCGACGCGGTGGTCGTGCTTGGTCACCGGCCTGCGCTCGAGGACGGGCGGATCGAGGCCGAGCTCGCCGCGCGCGTGGCCCACGGCGTGGAGCGCTTCAGGCTCGTCGCCTCGCCGCTCCTCGTCTTGGCCGGCGGGCCAGGCGAGGGTTACGTGGAAGCCGAAGTCATGGCTCTGCACGCGTCGAGTCTCGGCGTGGCCCAGGGCTCCATGCTGCTCGAGACTGCGTCGCGCGACACCATCGAGAACGCGCGCTTCTCGGTCGCACTGCTGCGCACGAAGCTCGGCCTAGAGAGGCCCCGCATCTTGCTCGTGACCAGCGGGTATCACATGGCGCGCGCGGCGCGCTTGTTTCGCTGCGCGGGCGCGGAGGTGGAAGAAGCGCCGGTGAGGGCGCCGTCCTCGCGGGCGGCGCGGGCGAGCCGGCGGCTGCGCGAGTGGCTCGTGGCGCTGAGCTATGTGTTCATAGACGAGTGCGCGCGTGCTCGCGGGATCGGGCGGTGAAGAGGGCCCATCCCGCCGTCCTGAGCTGGGGTGATTCTGGCGCCGGTGTGCACGATCGTCCTTGCGCGGCGCGAGCCGCACGCACAGGGTTCAGCCCATGTTCAGGCCATTGTCCCCCCACGGTCTGCTCGGGCTGCTCCTGAGCATGACAGCGTGTTTTACGAGTTCTCAGGTCGCACCAGACGAGGGCGCCTCGGACGAGGGCGTCTCGGACAATAGCGTGATGGCGGGCGACGTTTCCATCGTCGGGGGTCGCGGTACAGCGCGCGACGATCTGCTCGATGGCGGACGGGACAGACTCTCGCCAGGCCTCATCGACCCCTGGGCCGGCTCGGTAGCCGATGGGGGCAACGATGCCGGCGTTTGGGGAGACGAGGCCGGCGTATCTGATGCGAGTGACGACACCGTCGAGGCGGAAGGCGGCACGGCCCCCGACGCGGGGGTGTCCGACCAGGCCCCCGCCGACGGAGAGCCTCGGGCACCCGAGCCCGCAGTAATGGCGGAGCGCCCGCCTTCGATGCCGCACAGCCCGACGCATCGGAGCCCGCCTTCGATGCCGCACAGCCTGACGAACCGGAGCCTGCAGCGGATGCCGCAGAGCCTGACGAGCCGGAGCCCGCAGCGGATGCTGGAGCGGTGCCACCGGATCCGTCGACCGGCGCGTGTACCGCACCGTTTCCCACCGGACTCTGCATCCGAAGCGACGGCGAGGATGACGTGGGGCGAGGGCGAGCCATCACGATGTCGGGCAGCGAAGTCACGCTCCAAGGCTCTGGCCCGTCCCTCCTCGTCGAGGCCTCGAACGGCTCGGACCGAGTGCGCGTGGAGCTCGTGGCTCCGGGCCAGCAGCGGCTGGGCGTAGGCGTCTACCCGCGCGCCATGCGCGCTCCCTTCATGGACGCGGGGTGGGCGGGGCTGCAGGTCTCGGTGAACGGCTCGAGCTGCGGCGAGGTCGAGGGCTCCTTCGAGATCACAGAGCTCTGGTCCGATCCCGACCTCGGCTTGGTGCGCCTCGCCGCGACCTTCGAGCAGCGCTGCGAAGGTTACGCGCAGGGTCTTCGGGGCGCGATCAACTTCCGAGCCCGAGGGACGCCCGACACGCCCCTGACCAGCGTGCAAACCATCGAATTGTCCGACACGCTCAGCCGCCTGGCCTACGACCCTGACGCCCACGTGGCGTACGGCATCGACCGCCTTCAACGCAGCTTGTGCAGAGTCGATCTCGACAGCGAAGAGGTGTCCTGCGTCGACGTGGTTCAGCGACCGGACGACCTGTGCGTCGACGCCGCGCGCGGGCGGCTGTTCGTCGTCAACAAGGGCAGCTCGATCATCACCGCGCACGATCTCGAGGATCTCTCCCTCTTGGGCGAGCTGACCTGGAACCCCGTGGATTCCGGCTCGAGCGAGACGCACTTCAAGATCTACTGCACGCAGGAGCGGCTCTTCGTCGTCGACGGCGCGTGGCAGCCTGGGCTCTGGACCATCGACGCTCTCGACGCCGAGCAGCCTGTCGTCACCAATCAGACCAGCCTGGTTTCCGGAGTCGGCGGGCTCGTGACTGACGATGGCAACGGCGAGCTGTATACATGGAAGCAGGTCGGCTGGGGAGCCGGGTCGTCGAGCACCAGCGTTACGCGCTTTACCCTGCCCGACTTGTTGCGTGTCGACGAGACCGACGACTCCTACAGCGAGGGCTTCGTGCGCGACCCGCTCGATGCACCGGTACTGCTCGATGAGGCGCGAGGGCTCATCTTCGCGAAGAACCGAGTGTTCGATCGGGCCAACCTGCTGCGCACCGTCTACACGCTACCGGGCGGCAGCGACCGCTGGAGCGCCTCGCGAGAAAACGCCTATGCCCTCGATTCGTCGCGCGGGCTTTTCGCGACCAAGAACTACGTCTACGACATCGACACGTTCAGGGTCGTCGCGATGACCCTCGCGCCGAACGCATCGCAGCTCTTCTTCGATCGGGATGGGCGACTACGTTTCTTCTCGCGCGGCGCCCTGCTCACCCAAGAGATCACGCGTTGATTC
>CAYNOM010000089.1:5901-14182 GCA_964398415.1 uncultured Polyangiales bacterium
GCCCGCCTTGACCATCTCCTTCAGGTGCATCTCGAAGGTCTGCATGCCGTAAGGATGCACGCCGCGCTCCATGACGTCCTTGAGCGGCAGGCTGGTCTCGGGCTTGCGCAGCGATTCGCGCGCCGTACCCGTGTTCACGAGCACCTCGCAGGCCGCGATCATGCCGCCGTCTGCGCGCGGCACGAGGCGCTGCGCGCAGATGCCCTTGAGCGCGTCGGCGAAGCGCTCGCGCGTCTCTTGCGGGTCGAGGCTTCCGCACAACGACAGGACGCGGGCGACGGTGCGCGTGACGTCCTGGGTGTGCAGCGTGGAGAGCACGAGGTGGCCCGTCTCGGACGCACGCAGCGCGATGTCCATGGTCTCTTCATCGCGGATCTCGCCCACCAGGATCACGTCGGGGTCTTGGCGCAGGGCAGCGCGCAGGGCCGACGCAAACGACTCGGTGTCCTGGCCGACCTCGCGCTGGGACACCGACGAGAGCACGTCCTGGTGGATGAACTCGACGGGATCCTCGATGGTGACGATGTGCAGGCGTCGGTTGTGGTTCATGGCGCCGATCACCGCGGCCAGCGTCGACGACTTGCCGCTGCCCGTGGCGCCCACGACGAGCACGAGCCCGCGCTCGAGCTCCGAGAAATTGCGCACCGCCATCGGCAGGTTGAGTTGATCGAAGGTGGGGATGTTGAGCGGAATCGCGCGCAGGGAGATGGCGAGCGAGCCACGTTGCCGGAACACGTTGGCGCGGTAGCGCCCGACACCTCCCACCGTGTAGGAGCAATCGAACTCGCGCAGATCGGTCACGGGCCCCGTCCAACGCGACTGCGACAGCACGATCTCGGCCAGGCGCTGGGTTTGAGCCGGCTTGAGCTTGTCGGCCTGCATGTAGTGAAGGTCGCCGCCGACGCGAAAGGCCGGGGGCTGGCCCACCTTGAGAAGCACGTCGCTGGCCTTGTGCTGCGCACCCTTGGCCAAGAGCGCATGGAGCAGCTGCTCATCCATCCCGGCATTGTACAGGTCCGAGCCTGCGGGGTGGAACAGGGTGACCCAGTGATTTCGACGAAGGGTTCCCATGTCGCCGCGGGAAGGTGTCAGACACACATGTCCGAGAAGGAACCTTCACGTGGAAGCGCACATGGACCCCGGTGGCGCGGATGTTTGTGAGCCGCCCGCCAAGCCGCGCGGCTATGCTGTGCAGGGCCCGTGTCGTCGCTAGCTCCACCGAAAAGTGAACCGATCCGACCGTGCGCAGCCTCTGCGGGGGAGATGGCCTCACTCACCGATGCGTCTGGCTCCGTGACGGCTGCGCATTCCGCGCGCGCAGAAGCGCAGCCACTCGCGCTGTCTTCCGCGTTTCGCCGCTACGCCCCCTACGTCGCGCGCATTGGCCTGCGTATTCTTGGTCGCCCCGATGAGGTCGACGACCTGGTGCAGGACGTGTTCTTGAGCGCTCACAAACACCTACCCGCGCTGCGCGATCCCGCTGCGCTCAAGGGTTGGCTCGCCTCGATCGCGGTGCGTGCAGCCCAGCGCCGCCTGAAAAAGCGAAGATTGCAGCGCTTTTTCGGCTTCGACACCAATGAGCCCGATTACGCTGGGGTCGCAGATGGTAAGGCATCGCTCGAAGAACAGGCTCTGATCTCCGCCGTGTTCGAGGCCCTCGAGTCCGTGCCCGCCAGCGAGCGCGTAGCGTGGTCGCTTAGACACCTGGAGGGCGAAACCATGGAGCGGGTGGCCGAGTTGTGCATGTGCTCTCTCTCCACCGCCAAGCGACGCGTGCAGGCGGCCGAGAACGCGCTCGTCAAGAAGGGAGTGATCCGTGAGTAAGAGCCACGGAGCCCTGGAGCGCGCGCGACACCGGGTCGATCCCGCATGGAGCCCGCGCAAGCTCGAAGAACAGCTCGGGCGACTGGAAGTCAGCATCGAAGCACGCAAGAGACGTCCGCTTGCAGGCGCGCTCGTGGTCGCGCTCTCGGGCTGTGTCGCGGCCGCGCTTCTCATGTTCTACGCACCTCCTCGCCGGCAGAATGTGGCGACTCGAAGCACGGCGGAGCCATCGCTCACGGCGTCGCCGTCGATCGCGCCCCCGGTACCGAGCACACCGTCAGTCACTGCTGTCGAAGCCGCCACCCGCGAGCAACCGGAGGAGGTCAGCGCGGAGAGCCCGAACGACACGCTGGCCACCGAGGCGCCAGAAGCTCGAGATTCGCAGGTGAAGCATCGCAGCACGCGCGTAAGGGTCGCGAGCACGGTTTGGCATTCGCTGGCGCGCGAGGGGCGCTACCACGAAGCATATCGTGCGATGCGTGGCAGTGAGCCCGACCGCGTCCGCGCCGAAGTGGACGAGCTTTTGCTGGCCGGCGATGCGGCGCGGCTGTCGGGCCATGCGCGTGAAGCCATCCCCTTCTATCGCGCCGCGCTCGACAGGGCCGTCAAGGGCCCGCGTGCGCACCTGGCGGCCTTCACCCTGGGACGCACCTTGCTCAACGAGCTGCACGATCCGCTCGCGGCCGCAGAGGCCTTCGCCCGTGCTTACGCGGCCGCCCCGCGTGGACCGCTCGCCGAGGAAGCCCTGGCCCGCGAGGCCGACAGCTGGCAGCGGGCGGGCGATGCCACGCGCGCGAGAGCCGCCACCGAACGCTATCGAGCTGCGTATCCGCAAGGCCGACTGCTCAGGAGGTAACGCGCCACGGTGTTCGCCACGAGACTACCTGCGTCGTGCGTCGCTTGGCTCGGAGCGCTCCTCTTGTGGGCCATGGGGGCGAAAGCGGACACGCGTCCGCTGAGCATTACGTTTACCGGTTGTGATGCAGCGTTGTCGGCCGACGCCCTGCGCATCTCGCACATAGAGCTTGCCCATGACAGCGAAGCAAACGCGACCCTGACCGAGCTCAGCATCGTGGTGCAGTGTGATGACGACGCGGCGATGGTAAGGGGGTCTAGTGGCGACAACCCGGCGACCAAGCGCATGCCCTTTGACCCCCTCGACACCGCGACACGGGGTCGGCTCGTCGCCCTGGGCGTCGCCGAGCTTGTGCGCGAGCTTTCGCGCATGCCGACCGCCGCTGCCGCACCCTACGTGGCACCCAAGCCCCTCCCTCGGCCGAACAAGGGCCCGTCCATGCCTCCGGTGTGGGCAGTTTCGCTCGGTCCAACCCTACGTGCAGCGCCGAGTGGTCGCATGATCGCGCTGGGCGGCCGCATGGCCGGCGAGCGACGAGCGACCTCGTGGCTGGCTGTCACGTTGACCGGTGAGGGCACCACCGCCGAGCGATCGATTCCAGGAGGGGCGCTACGTTGGAGTCGCGCCGCAGTCGAGCTTGGAGCACGCGCGTCTGTCGCGAGCGGGCCGCTGCGGTTCTACGCCGAAGGGGCAATTGGAGGGACCTTCGAGCGCCTGTCCGGGCGCGCGAACGAGATCGGCGTGCGCGGTGCTCACTTCTCGGCGGCCAATGCCGTGGCTCGCGCAGGCCTGGGCGGCGAGCTCCCGTTTCTACGCCGGGGGCTGGTCTCGCTCACCCTTGACGCGCACCGGATGCTGCGATCCCTGAAAGCACGCAACATGGGCGAGCAGACGATTCAGATCGGACCGCTCTTGCTCGGTGCAAGCCTGACCGGAGGTGCACGATGGTAAGCCGTTTCGCCGCCCTTGTATTCTGCGTCGGGTGCGCCTCTGCATCGGGCACCGTGTTGGAACGTGACGCGCGCGATACGGGCAACCCCACCGCAGACGCTTTCGTACCTCTGCCGAACGTGCCCAACGATGCCGCTGCGCGTGGTGACGCCGCCGACTCGCCCCTGCCTGAAGCGAAAGGACTGTGTCGCACGAGCCCAGGCGAGGGCTTTGTCGACCAGTTCGATGGTGACCAGCTGGACGCGAAGCGCTGGCTCGTCGCCCACGGCAACGTAGCCATCGCCGGTGAGCGCGGCACGGGTGGCTTCGTCCGCGACAACATCGCCGTGCGCAACGGAAAGTTGGTACTGAGCGTGCGCGGTGATGCGTACGCAGGAGATCTTCGAGGCATCGACGCGACAGGTAAGGAACGAGCCACGGGCGCACGCAGCGGCGCGGCGATTGCATCGCGCGACCTGTTCATGTCGGCCAGCTACCAATGGGAAGGCACGCTCACTGCCCCAGAAGGCGTGAAGCTCGTCTTGCTGGCGATGCGCGATGCGCCCGAGGACGGCCTGATCGCGATCACGGCACCCGGTCAAGACACGCAAGGCAACCCGTCCTACGCGTGGGCGACTGTGCGTGTAGAGGGTGCACTCGCCGCGCCAGCCAGTCAGCAAATTCTCTTACCATCTCCCCTCGCAGATGGCATGGTGCACAGCCTACGCTTCGACTGGCACGCAGGCCCGGGCCCGACCTCGCTCCCGTTCGTCGATATCTGGCAGGACGGGGAAGAGTTGCAGACCATGGCAGGCAATGCGCCCTCCCGTGCGGCGCGGGCCTGGCTCGTCGCATTCGTGCCCGACGGGTCCGTGGCCGCCTTTGACACCATCGAGATCGAGATCTCGACGGCGTTCATCACGCCGTTCGGCGAAACGCGCGACGCATGTCGCGATGGCGAGCTCGCGGGGGTGGCACTCGAACCGCCGCGATGAGGCCCTCGAAAAATGCGTGAACCGATCCGTGCAGACGCGCGCTCTACGCCTGCATGACGTACCTCCCCCGCTCCAATGATCGCCGCTCCTGGGTTCGCTTTCTGCCTTGCGTCGTGCTGCTCGGAGCGTGTGGCTCGGGCTCGCTCGACAACGCGGCGGGCGCCGCTCCGCACACGGGCGCGCACGAACGCGATGCCGACGCCAACGCGACCGACGGCGACGTCGAGCCCAGGTTGCCGTCGTCCGCGTTCTGTGGCGAAGGCGAGTTGCCGCAAGCGTTCGTGAGTCGCTGCAGCGCCTGTCACAGCAGCACCGATCCACAGAGCCCGCGTTATCCGGACCTGTTTGCCTTCGCGGGCACGGCCGGTGAGCTGATAGCTCAGGTACGACAGGGCGGCGAGAGCATGCCGGCCTTCTCGGCTGCGGACATCAGCGACGAGGACCTCGAGCGCGTGTTCGCATTTTTCCGCGACAGCCCGCGCGGACAGATCGACCTTGGCTCCGTGCGGCCACTATTCGCGGAGCCCGCTGCGGTGGTGCCGATCACGTTCATGCGCGATGACGGCGTGCTCGTCACCCGCGCGGCCGGGCGCGTGCGACAACGTCACGAGCTCGAAGGAACGTTTGGGCCGTTTGGCGCACACTACTTCGAACATCGCAGCTACGGCTTCATCATCGAGGATTTCACTCCGCGTGGCGAGAGTCGCGTGCGCGTCACCTACTTGCCGTTGGCCATGCCCGAGTCGAATACGAACTTTCGCGCATGGAAGATCTATGGCAACGGAAACGTCTTTCACTCCAACCTGGGCATGGACCAGGACGCAGCGCTGCCCGGCATGACGCTCGGGGGAAGGTCGCTGACGCAGGCGTACGCCGAGGACGTCGCACCCTACGCTTTCGCGCAGTCCCAGGAAACCACGCGCAACGCACGCGAAAACCGAGATATTCAAGAGGGCGACCTGTTCGAGTTCGAGTTCGGCGTATTTCTCGACGGGGCCGCGGTGCGCCCCGGCACGCGCACGGCCTATTACACGGACACCTTTCGCTATCAGGTCGGCATCGGGGGGCTGACACCAGACAATCGTGACTTTGCTGGGCTTCAGGGGCCCGAGCTTCGGGCGCAACAGGGCGGTGGGACCACGGGAGCATGGCTCTATGCCGAGCCCGAGACCTCCTTTGAACAGCTCGCACTGAATGTGCAGCACGAGCATGTGCAGACCTTTCTGGAGGGGCGACGGTTGTTCCACACCGACTTCGAGACGGGCGAGCACTCGGAGGCAGGCAATCCGAGGTTTGAGGCACAGGCAGGCAAAGCGGGACCTCTGCTTGTCGCCACCACCTGCGCCAGTTGCCACGACAGGAACGGAGGTGGACGCCCGCTCGATGGAGAGATGAACCGCACGAGCAGCATGGCGATCAAGCTCTACGATGCGGCGGAGCTCGGCAATCAGCTGCAGCTTGGCGAGGGCCGGGCAAGCCTCACCGAAACAGTTACGAAGACGGTCGTGTTGGCGGATGGCAGCGAAGTGCAGCTTACGCGTGGTGTATTTGCCGCCACCGCGACGGATGGGCGCGCGCTCCATCACTCGGCGCGCATTGCGCGACGCATCGTGGGCATGGGGCTGCTCGAGGCGCTCAGTGAAACCTCTTTGCTCGCGCGTGCCGATCCACGCGACTGCGATCAGGATGGCATCTCGGGTCGCGCAAACCTGGTTTCGGATCCGAAAAGCTCAGACCTACGCATGGGCCGCTTTGGCTGGCGCGCCGAGAAAATCAGCGTGGCACACCAGGTCGCCGATGCAGCGGCCGCCGACCTCGGCGTGTTCTCCGAGCTCATCAAGGGCCCGACGGGGGAGGTCGAGCTGAGCAACGAGGAGCTACGCAAGCTCACCACATACATGCGCCTGCTCGGCGTGCCGGCGCAACGTGATGGCGAGAATGCCGAAGTGCGGCGCGGTGAGAAGCTGTTCAAGACCATCGGCTGCGCGAGCTGTCATACGAGCGACGCGGTGACAGGGCCGAACCACCCGTTTGTGGAGCTCCGCGGGCAAGTCATCAATCCCTACAGCGATCTCTTGCTGCACGACATGGGACCGGATCTCGCGGACGCGAGTGGCGAGGCGGGCGACCGCGAAGATGGCGAGGCGCCGAGCGCATCCGAATGGCGCACAGCTCCTCTGTGGGGCGTGGGTATCGCCAGCGTCGTGCAGGGATACACGGCGCTCCTGCACGACGGACGCGCGCGTTCGGTGCTCGAAGCCGTGTTGTGGCACGGAGGCGAGGCCGAAAGCGTGCGCAAGCGAGTCGAGATGTTGTCCAGCGAGGATCGCGCGGCGCTCGTGCGCTTTGTGGAATCGCTCTGAAGTGTTCTAGAGACGGCGCCGCCATCGCGGCAGAGTAGGGAGGACTGAGGCTCATGGGACAAGGTCACCGGATCCCTGGACTGTGCGCGCTACTATGTGCGCTAGTAGTGACGGCTGGGTGTGATGGTAAGGTGCGGCGTCCTCGCGCCGATGGGGGTGTTCCCGTCGACGCCGGCGAAAGTCCCCTCGACGTCGGCGAAAGTCGACTCGACGCCGACCCGCTATCAGAGGGTGGCGTTGCCAGGGACTTCGGCGACGAGCCTCCTGGAGGCAGGGTTGAGCTCAAGGACGGCGTCCTCCGCGTCGACGGTGCGCCCTTCACGATCCGGGGCGTCGGTTGGAACCCTGTCGCCATCGGCGGCCTGCACCCGCGAGACGTGGACTTCGCCGGTCATGTGGTCGAGGACGGCGACCTCATGCGCGCGGCAGGCATCAACACCGTGCGCACCTACGAGACCATCACCGATCGCAGCGTGCTCGACGCTCTCTACACGCGGGGCATCTATGTGCTCAACACGGCTTATGCCTGGGGCGGAGGAACCGCCGAGGCGGTCCGGGAGCGCGTCCGGGCGGTAGCCGACCACCCCGCGATTCTGATGTGGCTCGTCGGCAACGAGTGGAACTACAACGGTCTGTACGTCGGTCTGAGCCACGACGACTCCCTGC
Organism: uncultured Polyangiales bacterium; assembly: GCA_964398415.1. Lineage (GTDB taxonomy): Bacteria > Myxococcota_A > Polyangia > Polyangiales > DASUME01 > DASUME01. Next base: position 13,536 of record CAYNOM010000089.1, read on the forward strand.
AGCGGATCAAGGACGTCATCGCGGTGGTTCGACAGGAGGACCCGCTGCACCCCATCGCGACCGTCTACGGCGAGCTGCCCAACGCCGAGACGCTCGCTGCACTGTCCGAGGTGGACGCCTGGGGCATCAACTCTTACCGTGGCATCTCCTTCGGTGATCTGTTCGACGCCTGGTCTGCCCGTAGCAGCCGGCCCATGTTCCTCGCGGAATACGGCGCGGATGCCTGGAACGCGCTGCTCCCCGGTGAGGACCAACAGGCGCAGGCTGACGCCACCGTTGCCCTCGCCGGCGAGATCGCCGGTCACGCCGCCGCAACGAACCTTGGCCCCTGCCTGGGCGGGGCGCTCTTCGAGTGGGCCGACGAGTGGTGGAAGGACGGCAGCGGCGACCCCCGACAACAGGACGTGGGTGGAATCGCCCCCGGCGGGGGGCCCCACCCCGACCGAACCTTCAACGAAGAGTGGTGGGGGCTTGTGCAGATCGACCGCACCCCGCGCCTCGCCTACCAGGCGCTCGTTACCCTCTGGGGCGACCCCTAGTGCCGCGCGGCGAAAGTTCGGCCAGATGCGCCGGCCTGCGACGCCGATCTCGGGCGCGGTTCGCTTCGCCGCTCCTCGAATATGCTCTGCATGTCCTTCGTCGCGCCG
>CAYNOM010000090.1:0-11161 GCA_964398415.1 uncultured Polyangiales bacterium
TAATAGATGGGTGTGGTGACGTAAAACGCGGACATGGAGGGCGGCAGCGTAGCAGAACCAGAAGCCCAGCCCCGTCGAAGCTCGTCTGGCGCGGACTCGGGACGTTTCAGCCCGCAAGCTCGAGCAGCACGCGATCGAGGGTGATCTGCGCGTTCGCGTTGCGGGCAAACAGGTCTGGTAGCTGGCTCAGGGTGTGGGCGTGTTGTGCGGCCCGGGCCGCGCCTAGCTTTCGGGCGCGCGCGTCGATCTCAGCGCTGGCGGATTGGAACAACAGCGCATGGCGTTCGCCACCGAGGGCCCTCAGCGCGACGTCGCGATAGAACAGGGTCAGCGTCTCGAGCATCAGCGGAAGGTCGGCTTGCTTCGAGAGCTCTTCCGAGAGCTCGATCAGGCGGCCGGTCTTGCCCTGGCCGAGCAGCGTGTCGATGCGCACGGCTCGCTCGACCAGATTCTGGGCGAGGCCGTCGACGCACAGCGCGAGCGCGCGGTCGGCGCGGCCGTCGGCGAGGCCGATGGCGGGCCCCCACAGCTCCTCACGCACCTCGTGCGACTCGAGCACGTGCTCGAGCACCGCCTGCGGCAGACGTCCGAAGCGCACCCTTTGGCAGCGCGAACGAATCGTGATCAGCAGTCGATCGGGGCGCTCTGCCAGGAGCACGAAGTGCACGTTCGGCCGCGGCTCCTCGAGCGTCTTGAGCAGCGCGTTGGCCGCTTCTGGATGCTGCAAGGGAAACGACACGTCGGCTTCAGGAAAGATGAGCACGGCCGCCTGCCCCTCGAAGGGCGCGTACTGCGAAACGGGCAGGATCTCGCTGCGCAGCGTCTCGACCTGAATGTTGCGGCTACCCTCGTCGCGAGGTCGGAACACGCGAGCGTCTGGGTGGTTGCCTGCGTCGATGCGGTGGCAGATCGGGCAGCTGTGGCAGCCCTTGCCCGGGTGGCGTGAGCACAAGAGCGCCTTGGCGAGCCCGAGGGCTGCGCGCTGCTTTCCGACACCGCTCGGGCCATCGAACAGGTACGCGTGCGCAAGGCGCCCCTGGGCCACGGCGCGCTCCAGGGTGCGCACGGCGTGGTTTTGTCCCCGGACCTCCGACAGCAGCATCCCGGGCCGGGTATCACGCGGCTTGGTCGGGCACAAGCGGGGCACAAGCGCTTGTCATCGAGCCCGGCTTGGTCATGATGCCTGCATGAGTCGTGAACAGCGAGGCGAGCGACTGCCAGAGCTCGTCGCCATCATGCAAAAGCTCCTCGCGCCCGACGGCTGCCCGTGGGATCGCGAGCAGACGCTTCTGAGCTTACGGCCCTACGTCGTCGAGGAGGCGCACGAGGTGGTCGACGCCATCGATCGCGACGACATGGGCGATCTGCGCGAAGAGCTGGGCGACCTCTTGCTGCAGATCGTCTTTCAGAGTGAGCTTGCGTCAGCGCACTTCGGCATCGATGACGTCATCGGCGCGATCTGCGACAAGCTCGTGCGCCGCCATCCGCACGTGTTCGGCGACGAGCGCGCCGACACGGCGGACGAGGTCCGCGAGCAGTGGGAGGCCCTGAAAGCCAAGGAGAAGGCGGGTCGTGGCGTGCTCGACGGCGTGCCCGCGGCCATGCCTGCGCTCTTGCGTGCGCTGCGCGTCGGCGAGAAATCCGCCCATCTCGGGCTCGACTGGCCGGACGCACAGGGGCCGCGGGACAAGCTCGACGAGGAAGTGTCGGAGCTCGACGAGGCCATCGAGCATGGTGATAGGGACGGCATCGAGGCTGAACTCGGCGACGTGCTCTTCACGGTGGTGAGCATCGCGCGCAAGCAGGGGGTCGATCCCGAAGCGGCGCTGCGACGCACGATCGAGACCTTTTCCGGGCGGGTGCGCTACATCGAGACTGAGTCGCAGAGACTTCAGATCGACACGTCCAAGCTCGAGCCCTCGGAGCTCGACGCGCTCTGGAAGCAAGCCAAGGAGGCGCTGCGTGCTGAGTAGGAGCTATACGTGGGTGCTGCTCGTGCTGCTGTCGCTGGCCGCGGGCTGCGCGCAGTCGACCATGTTGCGGATGCCCGTCACGCTCGCTGCGCGCGTGCCGTTGCGCGTATTTCCCGTGATTTGGGTCGTGTCCGGTACGCACGACCAGGATCAAGAGCTTGCGGACGTCTTGGCCGCGCACTTGGCCGAGTCGGACGAGAGCGAGATCCGACGTGTCGAGCTCTCGGAGCTCGAGCCGGCGCGCGTCGCGGGACAGATCCCTCCATCCACGGTGGTGGTGCTCGTCGAGGTGGAGCTGCGCGATGGCCTGCACACCTACTGGGACACGGCGCCCACGCAAACTTGCGGCTTTTACACCTGCACCACGCAGTACGAGTCGTACGTGGCGACTGCCAACGAGGTGTCCGGTCGCCTCACGTTGACTGTCTACGAGGGGCCCACGGCGCGCGTGCTGCAAACCGAGAACGTCGTGCGCACCCTGGTGGGCGATGATCCTCGCAGTGTGCGCGGCGCCATGCTGGATTGGCTCGCCGACGACGTGCAGCGGCTCGTCGACAGAGCCGACGTGACCGAGCGCGTGCACCTCTATCGCGTGAGCCTGCCCGAGACGAAAGCGGCGCTCGCGCGCATCGAAAACGGCGACTGGCAGGGGGGCCGTGCGCTGCTCGAGCAGGCCAAAGCGCGCCTGTCGGGCATGAAGAAGCGCGAGCAGGCCAAGGTGTTTTACAACCTCGGCATGGCGCGACGTTTCGCCCCTGGGCCCAAGGGCCTCGACGCCGAGGCCTACGCGGCGGCCAAGCGCGCCTTCGAGTGGGCGGTCAAGCTCGACCCGAGCCTCCAGCATCAGCGCGCCCTCACCAAGCTCGAGCGCCAGTACGTGGGGCTCATCGACCTCGAAGCACAGCGGCGGGCACGCGCGCACAACTTCACGTTGCCGAAGCATGCGGCCGACGCGGCACACGCGGCGCCGACGGAAGCTGAAGAGCCCACCCCGAGTGAGGCGTTGCCCAGCGAGCCTTCGTCCAGCGACGCGCAAGACACGTCGGGAGGCGAGGCACCCGTTTCGACAGCGCCAGCGCCCTGACGACAACGCAGACCTGAGTGTGTTGCCGCGAGTGGCGGGCTTGGCTTACCGAGACCGACGGAACTTGTTCCCGTCTGGAAATGACTCTGTCGTAAGCGTGCCCGTGCCCGTGCCCGTACACGATCTCCGGAAGCGCCGAGAAACTCGCGCACGGGCACGGGCACGGGCACGTGTACGAAGCGAGAGAAAGAAGTCGGGTTGACGAGGTTACGCCGCGCTGTTCAATTACCAGTTGGGTGGACCAGGCGATCACATGGCAACTTCGGACAAAATCAAGCTACTCGAGGATTTCAAAGCGCTTCTTCTTGACTGGGAGCGCATCGCGGGCAGCTACGATACCGACGCGACCGAGCGCGCTGCCGCTCGTTCTCGAATCAACAGAGACAAGTCAGTAGTTCGTCAGATCGTCATTGAGGCGCACTGCCTGAAGCGTCTTACGATCGGCCCACCGCCCGCGCTGGGCGGCCTCATCGTGCGAGATGTCGACCCATTCGCCGTCATCTTCGATCCGCCGTACGGCCGCAGCGTCATTTCCGTGATCATGGACATGCTTGACGAAGCGATTGGAGTCCTTGAGGCCGAGCCGGAGGGTACCGAGCAAGATCAACCACAACGGCCTCTAATGAACGCCACAGTCGTGAAGAACTACGCGTTCGTTGCAATGCCGATGGACCCCAAAGACCATCGACTTGCGGATGTCTTGGATGCGATCAAGGAGGCGGCCCGCCGATGCGACGTCCAAGCGGAGCGCGTTGACGAGCCCGCAAGCAACGATCGCATTACGGATCGCATTCTTGAGTCCATTCGGAAGGCTGAGTTTGTGATCGCCGATCTGACTGACTCGCGGCCAAATGTCTACTTCGAAGCGGGATATGCCCATGGACTTGGTAAAACGCCAATCTACATCGCCCGAGAAGAAACTAAGCTGGAGTTCGACCTCAAGGATTATCCGGTGATCTTCTTCAAGAGCTTCCGCGAGCTAAAGGACGAACTTGAACGAAGGCTTCGAGGGATCGCCGCATCGCAGAGGGCCACCTAACTCTGAGTTGCACCTGACAAGTCCCGCGCTCGGATGACAGCATCGTCAGTGGAACGCAGTCCGGCGCCTGCGTGCTGGTAGCACGCAGCCATCCGGCCCACGGCGTTGCAGGCGGCGACGGTTGGCGGGCCTTGCAGCTGAACTCTGTTCCGTTGGGCCGACCAAGAGAGCGTTCGCGTGGACATCCTGATCGACTCCGTGGACTACGCGCCGGATGATCTTTACGGCCAAACGCCGATACGTGGTCGACTTCTCCGGAAGCTCGCTGGACGGGACCGCGCGGATTACTGGCTTGCAGAACTCGACGCTCCTATCTCTTGGACCAAGAACGGCGAGACCCGAGAAGTCCGTTACCTCGTTCTGGCGGCGCGATGGGTGGGGACATCGATCGCGCCAGGCGCCAAACTTCCTGTCGGCATCGCCTACGTGACCGATGACGCGTTGCTCGGTTCGGATGCGTTCGGGTCCAACCAGGCTGAGTACGTTGCCATAGGCTCGGCGGTGATCTCGGAAGAACGTTAGAGCCGAGCTGAAGGGCTTCCGCGTCTCGCCTCGACACCGGCCCGAGCTCACGACGCAGGCGGGCTAACGAGGAGTTGCGGTGAGTGCCAGGTGCTCCGCGACGTGGAGGCCGCCAGTTCGGTTGCAGCGAGCCACGCGGGGAGGCTGCTCGCAGGCACGAGCCGCGGCGAAACGCGGCGGATGCTTCGCGGGTCCCCGGTTGCGGACGTGGTGCCTCGACTGCCGGCTTCGTTGCGCGTCGACTTGCGCACCGCACGCGCTACACCGCCGCGGGCGCCGATGCCATCCGTGGCCGTGACGAGCGCCTCAGGTTTAAAGGCCGCAAGGAGCAGCTCCCATGTCCGAGCCAGAGACCCACGACGAGCACATCGCCGCGCTGCGCGAGCACTGGTTGACGGACGGCGACCTCGCGTACTTGCGCGGTGTCGACATCAGTTTGCTCGCGCGGATCCGGCGCGACGTCGAAGCCCACGCGAAGCGCGTGCACGACGGGCAGCGCCGCCTGTACGAGGTCATGGCCAAGGCCACGCGCTTCATCCCCAACTTCATGATCGTGCGCATGTCGGGCAGCTTGAGCCCGTACGTGCTCGCGCAGATTACCGAGCACCTCGAGCCAAAGACGGCCGCGGGGTTGACCAAGTCGTTCGACGCGCAGCTCCTCGGCGACATCGTCGTGCACCTCGAGACGCGCGTCGCCGCGACCATTGCTTCACACACCGATGTCGACACGCTCGTGCAGATCACCGACATCCTCCGGCAGAAGGGCTTCCTCAAGCGCCTCGGCGAGGTGAGCGATGCGCTCGACGACCGAATGCTCGAGAAGCTCGTGCAGCGCATCCGCGACCCCGAGAGCATCGCCGCCGTGGCGGCCCACATGCGTGCCCACGACAAGCTGCGCGCGGTCGCGGGGCGCCTCGACGCGAAGCTGCGCGCAGCGGTGGTGGCGGTGCTCGAGAAGCAGGGGCACGTGCACGCGGTGCGGGCGATCGCGGGGTAGGCCGCGGCGCAGCTCGGCTGCGGAATCGCTGCGGCGTGGGCGGACTCGGTCGAGCGCGCGAATTGCACACTTGCCGTGCAAGTGTGCAAGTGATAGCGTATGTGACACGTGATCGTCAGCTTCGGAGACAAAACGACCGAGGACATCTTCACGGGACGCAAGTCCCGGGATGCACGGCGCGTTCCGCAGGAACTGTGGGCGGTAGCGCGGCGCAAGCTCGACATGCTCTACGCGGCTGCTGACCTGCAGGACCTACGGGTTCCGCCGGCCAATCGACTCGAGAAGCTTCGCGGCAACCTGGCGCGCTTTCACAGCATCCGGGTCAACGACCAGTACCGAGTCATCTTTGTTTGGGCCAACGGAAACGCGTCCGAAGTGCGCGTGCTCGACTACCACGATTGAAAGGACCAGCGGCATGTACGATCTCAAGCGCAAGCCCACGACGCCTGGTGAAGTCCTTCGTGAGGAGTTTCTCGTTCCTCTTGGCATGACGCAGGTACAACTGGCGGCTCGTCTCGGGATTCCGCTGCAGCGGATCAACACGATCATTGCTGGTCGTCGTGCAGTGACGGCCGAGACAGCGCTTCTACTGGCCAAGGTGTTCAAGACGACGCCCGAGTTCTGGATGAATCTTCAGACGGCTGTGGATCTTTGGGAGGCGCGCCAGAAGCTCAAGAGCGCGAGCTAGCCGTCATTGGCCACCGCCACCGCCTCACCTTCGCTTGGACTCAGAGTCGGCTTGCTGGAATGGCCAGGACGTCCTCGATGTGCTCCGCGCCGACGAGGAGCATCACCAGGCGATCGACGCCGAGCGCGTTGCCCCCCGCGGGAGGCATGCCCTCCTCGAGCGCGGCCAAAAAACGCTCGTCGACGGGATAGACGGGCAGCCCACGCACTCTTCGCGCTGCCTGATCGTGCACGAGCCGTGCGCGCTGCTCGTTCGGATCCGTCAGCTCACCGAAGCCATTGCACAGCTCGATGCCCCCGACGTACGCCTCGAAGCGCTCGGCCACGCTCGGATCACCCGGCTTCTTGCGCGCGAGAGACGCCATGCTTGCGGGGTACTCGCATAGAAACGCGGCGCCCACCGATTCGAGGGCGGGCTCCACGCACTCCACGAGCAATCGAAAGAAGCGGTCCTCGTCCTGTGCAGCGTCTTCGAGCTTCGTCGACGCAAACCACTCGAAGGCTTCGCGCAGCGTGATGCGCGGCCAGGGTGGCGTGACGTCGATCTCCTGGGTCGATGAGAGCACCACCGGCCGACCGTGCAGGGCGGTCGCGATCTCGGCGACGATCTCTTCGGTGTCGACCATCACCTCGGCCATGCCCGCGTAGGCGCGATACCACTCGAGCATCGTGAACTCGGGTTGATGACGGGCGCCCACCTCGTCGTTGCGGAAGCACTTGCCGAGCTGGTAAATGCGCTCGAGCCCGCCTGAGAGCAGGCGCTTCATCTGGTACTCGGGGCTCGTGATCAGGTAACGCTCGGGGCCGTTCCAGGTGACGCCCATGGCGTCGAGGTGCAGATCGAGCCCGGGGCTCGGCACGGCGAGCGGGGTTTCGACCTCGAGAAAGCCGCGCGCGTCGAAGGCCGAGCGCAAGAGGCGCATGATCCTCGCGCGCTGGGTGAGGTTGTGCTGGATGCGCCGGTTTCGTCCGAGTAGGCGGGTGTGCTCGGCTTCGGGGCGAAACGGATCGGCCAGGGGGCGTGCATGCAGCTCGAGGGCATCGGCGGCGACGTTCGTGCCGGTCCACGTGCCGCACAGCTCGACCAGCGCTCCGAGCGCGATCGGGGCGGGGTGCGCGATGCGCACGTTGCCCGTGGCGTCGGCCAGCACGAACGCGCCCTCCTCGGCGTGTACGACACGCCCCGCGACGCGGACCTGCGTGCGGGGCGGAAGGTGGGACAGCTCCGAGACGGCGCGCCGGTCCGTGCTCACTTCTTGGCGCGCTCTGCGTACTCGCCGGTGCGCGTGTCGATGCGCAGGATCTCGCCCTGGTTGATGAACAGCGGCACCTGCACCTCGAGGCCCGTCGCAAACTTGGCGGGCTTGGTGGTGTTGCCCGAGGTGTCGCCCTTGAAGCCAGGCTCCGTCTCGATGACCTCGAGCTCCACGAAGTTCGGTGGCGTCACGCCGATGGCTGCATCGTTGTAGATCAGCACCGAGCACATCAGGCCGTCGATCAGGTAGTACTTGTTGTCGCCGAGCTGCTGCTCGCTCAGGCGCATCTGATCGTAGGTGCCCGTATCCATGAAGACGTAGAAGCCGTCTTCGGGATAGAGGTACTGCATCGTGCGCTCTTCGAGGTCGGCCTTCTCGAGCTTTTCACCGCTCTTGAACGTCCGCTCGAGCACAGCACCGGAGATCATGTTGCGCAGCTTGGTGCGCGTGAAGGCTTGCCCCTTGCCCGGTTTGACGAACTGGAAGTAGATGACCTCGTAGGGCGTCCCTTCCATCTGGACTTTGAGGCCCTTCCTGATATCGGAAGTTTCGTACATCGGCGCGTTTCCTTGTCGAGGTCAGTTCGAAGACACCTTGCGCTCGGCCAAGACCATGGCGCTCGGTGTATCTACGTTTTCATCACGTTCGCCCGTGACACGCACGGTGAAGCTCGGCAGGGCGGTCGTCGCCATGAGGCTGCCGGATCTCAAGGCCCTATCGTAGCGCAGGCTGCCCGCCTTGACGCGTGAGCCATCCGTCGCTTCGACCCACACCACGAAGGTGCGCAGCTCGGGGCCGAGTTGCTCTGGCGGGGGCAGGCTGTCGAGCTCGACCACGACGAGCCGCTCGCCACCTTCGATGCGCTCGACCGAGACGCTGCCCGCCGCACCCTGGGCCTCGCTCGGTGTGCTGAGCACATAGCGCTGGGTCGCCTGGACGCAGCCGCTCCCTCCGAGCAGCAGGGCGGTCAGGGCAAGCGAGCGGATGGCGCAGAACCCGAGCATGGAAGGCGCTTCGTAGCAGCTCTCTCGGGCGGCCACCAGGGGCCAGTGGGGCGCCTTGAAAAGGCCTGCTTCTCCGAGTATCTGGCGGCGTGATGCGCGAGGTAGACGAAGAGATTCGTGAGATCAAAAAGGAGATCATCGAATCTCGCGGTCTCATCATCAAGACCAACAACCTGACGAACGCCCTCGGGGCCGACATCAAGGCGATAGCCAAGCGCCAGGCTGCGCACGAGCGCCGAACCTGGTGGAACTCGGTCGTCGCCTACGGTCTGCTCGGCGCGGTCGTCCTGTTTGGCTTTCGTCTGCTGCTCGACGTGTCGGTGCGTGAGATGGAGGTCGAGAAGGAGAACCTCACCCAAGAGGTCAAGCGCTTGCGCACGGCCCTCGAGGATGAGGTGCGCCGCGCAGAAAAGCGCACGCAGGCCGAGTCGAAGGCCGTGCAGTTCTATGACCTCGTCAAGAGCAAGCAGCGCGCCGAGGCCATCGAGCGCTGGAACGAGCTCGACAAAGAGCTGTTGTCACCTGCCGAGCGTGCGGTGCTGCGCGACATCGTGTCGCGGTTTCACTCTGAGCTCAGCCTCGAGGCCTACCAGCAGGGCCTCGAGCTTCTGCGCACGGCGCGCTACGCAGAGGCCACCGAGTCGTTCAACGATTCGATTCGGCTGGATGAGGGCGCCGCACACGGGCCTCAGGTGCACTACCACTTGGCCCAGGCCCTGCGCCAGCTCGGCAAACATGCGCAGGCCAAGCTCGAGCTCGAGAAGGTCCTCGCTCAGAACAGCGACAAGGACGTGCACATCGACGCCACTTGGCTGATGGCGCAGACGCTCGACGATCTCGGTGACCTCGATGGCGCGCGAGCGCAGCTCCGGCGGATGATGGCGAAGTGGCCTCGCTCGGCCTTGATTCCGGACGCGCGCCAGTTTCTCGGCTCGCTCAACTTGAAGGCGTTGCGCGCGCGCGACCAGCGCTGATCGAGCTCAAGCGTCGCGGGTTTCGGCGAGCACCCAGTCGAGGTAGGCCTTGCTGCCGGCGCTCACGTCGAGCGCGAGGATCTCGCACACGTCGTAGGGATGGAGCTCGCGGATGCGCTTTTCGAGCGCTTCGTAGCGATCGTCGCGCGTCTTGATCAGCATGAGATGCTCTTGCTCGTCCTGCACGCTGCCGTGAAAGCGGTACAAGGAGCGGACGTTCGGGAAGAGGTTGACGCAGGCGACCAGGTGCTCCTCGAGCAAGACTCGGGCGATCCGGGCCCCGACCTCGTCATTCGGCACGGTGCAGAGGACGACGCGCGTGTGGGTGGCCATGGCGCGAACATACACCAGCCGCGGCGCACGGCTCGCCGGAACTCGAGCTCGTACGGCCTGGGCTACAGGGCTTGTACGCGCACTTCGAGCTCGCGATCGACCACTGCCAGGTGGTGATCCTCGATGGGACGGTAGCCGTTGGGCACCGCGGGCCCGCCCGCGACGAGCATGACGTAGCGAAGCAGGGGCGAGCCTGGACGCTCCTCCTGCTCGGCTTCACCGCTCACCGTCTGGGATAGGCCGGTGCGCTCGATGTAGCCGAAGGGGCCGCCGTGGCGCAGCGCGTACATGCCGCGCCCGTTGCAGAGGAGCACGTTGAGTGTGCTCGGCTTCTTGGCCTCGGTAGGCAAGGCGTCGATCTTGGCCACCGCCTGGGCGACGGCGGCCGCGACGGTGTCTTGGCTCGGCGCGCTGGCCTCGAGCTGGTTTCTCTCGTGCAGCCCCGCGAGGATCCAGTGGAAGAACACCTCGCTGTCGGACTTGCCACGCACGTTGCGGCGCAGAAAGTCGGGGAGCTCGGCGAGCAGCTTCTCGCGCACCTCGTCGTAGGCGTTGATGGTGCCGACGTGGGCGAACAGCCACTGGCGGAAGCGGAACGGGTGCGTGTTGTCGACGCTGAAGCCGCCCACGGTGGCCTGGCGCACGTGCGCGATGGCGCAGTCGGTGCGTAGGTTTTGCAGGATCGGGTCCCAGTCGACGGGCTCACCGCTCGGCGTGGGCTGCTTTCTGTGCAGCACCTCATCGCCTTGGTAGAAGCCGATGCCCCACGCGCCCCGCTGCTCGGCTGGCAGGCCGACGAGCGCCGCGCGCTCTTGGAAGAACGCATCGCGCAGCCGATCTGCGCGGTTGGCCATGTAGCCGATCAAACGCGCCATGGACGGACACCTCGCATGGTTAAGCTTGCTCCTTTGAGAGCCGCGCGTCTACGCCGACGACTCGCTGTTCGATTGGTTCTCGCGCTGGACGTGATCGGCATGGGCGAGCGCTCGCTCGCCGTCGCGCTCGACGAGCCTTCGTGCAACAGCCGACGTCACGCGCAAGCTGACGAGCGCGAGTGCCGTGACGACGAGGATGGTGAGCAGGTCATCCACCTGCAGGTGCTCGAGGGAGAGCATCTTCTTGCAGCCTAACACGACTCGCGACCAAGGTGATTTCCTGGTTGCCATCTTTTTCGTCGGGCTGTGAGCGCCATGGCAAGGTAGCGCCGTGCCCGACGCTGCCACTGCACTGTGGTTGGACGATTACCTACAGCATCTGACCGTCGAGAAGGGGCTCTCGCGAAATACCCTTCA